>NZ_JBNHEQ010000277.1:0-21548 GCF_050016015.1 Dapis hubbardiae BLCC-M172 | reverse complement strand
CCACCAACGCCACCATAACAGACAACCAAGGAATAGCCACCATCAACGACAACGAACAACCAAATCTAACCGTCAACGACATCACAGTCAACGAAGGCGATAGTACAGCCACATTTACCATTACCCTAGACCAACCCAGCGAACAAGAAATAACACTTAACTACAACACAAGCGACTCAACAGCCATCGCCCCAGATGACTACACAGCCATCACAGACAGCCTCACCATCCCCGCCGGAACAACCACAGACACAGTCACAGTAGAAATTATCGACGACAACAACCTAGAAGAACCAGAAACATTCAACCTCAACCTCAACTCAGCCACCAACGCCACCATAACAGACAACCAAGGAATAGCCACCATCAACGACAACGACGTCAACCCACCTCCAAACCCTCTCACAGGCAGCATCAGTGGCATCAAATTCCAGGACGACAACAATAACAGCATCCAAGACCTAGGAGAAATAGGATTAGCAGGTTTTACCATATATATAGATATCAACAACAATAACAACCTGGATAATGGAGAACCAAATACCATCACCAACCCAGACGGCAGTTACATTATAGAAGATATAGAAACAGGAACATACACCATCCGAGAAATTCAACAACCAGGTTTTACCCAAACCACCACAGACCCCAATATCAACGTCACCGCCAACGAAAACACCCCCAATGTCAACTTTGGCAACTTCCCCATATTCCCCGGTAGCATCAGTGGTACAATATTCAACGATTCTAACAGCAACGGACTATTTGATACCGGAGAAACTGGCCTCGCCAACGTCACCGTATTCCTAGACCTTAATCAAAATGGTATCTTAGATACAACAGAAACAGCAACCACCACCAATGAATCAGGCAGTTACACATTTGCTAATCTATCACCAGATAGTTATCCAGTCAGAGCAGTATCTCCGACAACTAATGCCATAATTACAACACCAGAATCAACTGTTGAGCTGCTACCAAACCAAACTCTCAACAACATAAATATTGGCTATCGAATTCCCAACCCAGGAACAATTCAATTTAGTGATCCTATATTTACAGTCACCGAAGGAACTCCCACTGCAACAATTACTGTCACCCGTACAGGTGGTAGCGATGGAATTATTACTGCAACAGTTAACCTTGTTGAGGGCAGTGCTACACAAAATCAAGATTATAGCAACCCCAACCCCAATATAATTTTCTTTGCAGATGGAGACACCACATCTCAAAGCATTGCAATTCCAATTATTGATGATCATTTAGTAGAAGTAACAGAAACAGTCAATTTATTATTAACTGATATTAGTGGAAATGCAACTATTGGTACACCCAACAATGCTGTACTACAATTATTTGATAATGATGTTCCCACTCCTCCCCCAGCACTTATACCTGAAAATCCCAGGACTAGATTTTCTCCTAATACTATCACTTCGATAGAACCTGATAGTATTACTGGTGGAGAATCAATTGTTTTCTCTTTAGGAGAGGTCTTTAATGTTACAGAAACAACAGAATTAGCCACCCTTTCTTTTAAATATGCTTCACAAAATATAAATAATCAAGTCCGTTTTTTTGATATTAATGGTATGGAAATAGGTTCTCCAATTACTTTAGAAGCAACATTGGAAAATAATGGTTTCAGGATATTTGAAACAGTTGCACAAATTATATTACCACCAAATACTTGGTCAGTCAGTATTGGTAATGCCACAGAAATTGACGACTTACAGTTAATAGCTCAGTCTACACCCAGAATAAACACAAGAATTGCTAACTCACTAAATATTAGTAATTTCTCCCTATTGGAAAATTTTGATCCTTTCACCGAGGTAGAACTTATTGATCATAATTATCTTGAAGAAGATAGGCAACAACTAGATATTAATTCTATTCAAAATAATGAATATATGTCAGTGCAAAAACTCAATGAACTACCTCAATTTCTACCAGAAGTAGGTTTTGCTAATATTGAATACCTGCGCAGCACTGCTATAGATGGTTTATAACTGCTGATAATTTTAGAGAAAATAACTTTTTCCTTACAACTGTTCCAAGTCTAACGAAGGAGAACAGACAAGCAATCTCAAAGTTATATGAAATCCAATTATAAAGTTATCACAAGGAAATAAATGGCCATTGTATCAGAAACCATTTTATCGCTTTGCTCCTACGTCAGAAATAGGAAGTCATATTAAATCCGTTTGATTGGACATAAAAAAATTCTCCAATTATTATAACTACTAAATCTTTGTAATTCTCTCTCCTCCTGACTTCTGACTCCTCCTGACTTAAGCAATCATAACTTTTTAACCGGATTTGATATCATCCCTCAGAAGTTTTTCAGAAATAATTAGAAAATTTAACTTTCTATTTCCCAGGTATTGAAATAGGGTTGAAGACCCCCACTATCAATTTCATTTAAGCGGATTAAAATTAGTGGTGAGTTTCAATATCCCAATAATTTTGACCTTCTGACTTTATGGATTATCTCTAATTTTAAATTTATTCTTTAGTAGGTTTGTTATTACTATCATCAGAGACCTAAGAGTCTAAAATACTTATTTTTATTTGCTTTTGAAAATTTTTACACAATTTAACTATAAGTTTTTCATAGAAAAGTTTATTAGAAACTTAAGAATATTCAATTAGACTTGACTTATTTTCTTTTAGGAGAGATATTTTTCTCAACTTATGGTAAAATTATTGAGCTTTGCTACTATCCAATGGCAGAAAGGGGAGAAACAATGAAACACCAATTAGCCACCGTTGGAGGTTTGACAACGGCTTTAGTGTTGGGGACTGTAATTCTGCCATCGCAGGGACAGACCTGTTATGGATATGGCTCTGAGAAAGCAAATTATGAAACTGCAAACTTTAAGATCAATATTTGCGAAACTCGCAAAGGTGAGTATATATTCATTAGTCAACCCAAAAATGGAACTGAGCAAGATTGGTTGATTGTTGGTAATGCCATAAAAAGAGGTACTTCTTGGGCAGCTTATGACCCAGTACAAGGGATTGAATATATTATTGGTCCAGACCAATATCGTGTAGATTCAACAACACAGAATGGCCTCACTGAACGTGTAATTAATTACCAAGCTAAAGGAAGAATTAAGTCAAAAATTTGTTATGTACTGAGACCAAATGGGCTATATATTTTTGAGACACGCAACTCGGCAAGTCGTAGACTTGGGGTAGTAGAAAATGGTCAAAGAATAGAAGTTACAGGAAATGAAGAAATTGGTAGTGGCACCCAGAGATTTATAGAAGTGACAAACCCATATCAAGGATATATAGTTTCTAGGGATAGTAGTGGAAGTTATATCTCAGATTGTTCTCCGTTTTAGAAAGGAAGAGGGAAGAGGTTTGTTCAAGGTAGAGAAATTATATTATGTTTTTTAGTATTCGAATGTGTAAAAGTTAGGAAAATATATACCATATTTAGAAGGTATCTATAAAATAAAAAATTAACCCTTGATGTAGGGTGGGGAGGGTAAGGCGGAAATAATCTGACAAAATCAAATAATATTTCCCTGGCCGCCGTAACCCACCGAATACTAGATATTTGAGGCATTTCTTTAGGTTTATTTTACCGAAAAAATGGGTATAAAGCTTCTCCATGAATGGAGAAGAAAAGAAAAAATTTTCCTTTTAACCTTACCTCTTCTTGAAAAGAAGAGGTAATAATTAATTATTAATTATTGAAAGACACCTTCTTAAGACTTTTCTTTATCTTAAAGTTTCTATCCCAGATAACTAAAGTCTTTTTCTTTCTTCCTTTTTCCTTCTACCTTCTTCCTTATCTCAAATGAATCAATACTATGCCAAAGTGGCTAAAGGGTTAGAAAATATTGCTGCCCAAGAATTAGAAAGTTTAGGAGCTAAAAATGTTTCTCCAGAATTTACAGGGGTAAGTTTCACTGGGGATAAGACTTTACTTTATCGAGTTAATCTATGGGCAAGAACTATTTTTAGAGTATTAGTTCCTATTACAGAAGTTAGATGTGTTAACCGAGATGTTTTATATAAAGAAGTTAAAAAAATTCCTTGGCAGAAGTATATATCTCCTAAAAATACATTGGCAGTTCACTGTACTGGAAGTAATGAGAAATTAAAGCATACTCACTATACTGCTCTGCAAATAAAAGATGCTATAACTGAGCAGCAAATAGAAAAATTTCGCTATAGATCAAATATTGATACTAAAAATCCTGACATATTAATTAATGCTCATATTGAACATAAAAATTGTATCCTTAGTTTAGATAGTTCTGGTAGTAGTTTACATCAGCGTGGCTATAGGTTGGCAATGGGTTTTGCTCCTCTGAAAGAAACTTTAGCAGCAGCTTTATTGGAGATGGCAGAATATTCTCCAGATTTACCTTTTTTAGATCCTTTATGTGGTTCGGGAACTTTACCTTTAGAGGCAAGTTTAAAAGCATTAAATATTGCACCAGGATTGTTTAAAAATAAGTTTTCTTTTATGAATTGGCGTGATTTTGATAAGTCTATTTGGGAAGATTTATTAACAGAAGCTAAGGATAATCAATTAACTGAATTAAAATCAATAATTGTTGGAAGTGACAAAAATCTAGAAGTGCTTTCTCAAGCTCGTGCTAATGCTAAAAAATGTGGTATTGCAGATAAAATTAAGTTTATCCAAACAGATATATCTAATTTAGAACCTCCAGCAGATAAAGGAATAATTATTTGTAATCCTCCGTATGGGGAGCGTTTAGGAGAAGTAGAAGAATTAGGTAAATTTTATAAAATGTTGGGGGATATTTTTAAACAACGTTTTACTGGTTGGACTGCTTTTATTTTGACAGGAAATAAAGAATTATCTAAACAGGTGGGGTTAAGAACTTCTGGGAGAATTCCTGTTTATAATGGTCCGATAGCTTGTACATTATTAAAGTATGAATTGTATTAGTTTTAGGGAGTAGGGAGTAGGGAGTAGGCAGAAAGTATAATTACATAAGTAATATCAAATCTTCTTGCTTCCGAGTGTTATAAGAAACCGGGTTTGTAGGATTTCAATAATTGATAATTGATAATTGATAATTACCTCTCCCTAAAAGGAAGAGGATTGAATAAAAGGAAATTTTTTTTTATTTCTCCTTGAAAGGAGAGGCTTTATACCTTTATTTTTCGGTAAATTTTATAAACTTTGGCTTGAAAACAAACCCGGTTTCTGGCAGTATTAGATACTACCGGATTTCATATAAATAGCACAGGTAGAATAACTTTTTTGATAATTATTAGCCAGGAATGTATAAATTCAATATTTAAAAAATGGAAAAATGATAGATATATAGCAATTATAATCTAAATAATTTCTGAACAAAAAACTGTAGGGGTTTGGTCTCCAAATCCCTATTTTAATCCGGCTGCTTTCCTACGGAATGCTGCGCAAACAGCCAAATAACTCATAACTGAAATAACTCCCTGGGAGAAATGAATAATCAAAAAGATTGGCAAACTAAAAATTTAGAAGCAATTCGACAAAGAATTTCTTGGCTACATGAACAACCAGATGGAGTAATTTTTTCTCAACCTTCTGGCATACATTTTTTAACTATAAAAAAAGTTCAATTCATTATTCAGCTAGTATTAGTAGAGCAAGTAACTTTAAAAATGAATTGGGTTCAATCTATACTTAATTTGAATAACCCTACATATTTAATTTTTCCTTACACTCAGGCAATGATGTTAGCTTTATTGTGGAATAGTCAACCACAAAAAATTTATATCGCAGGTTTTGGTGGGGGTAGTATTCCTCAATTTTTGCATCACTATTTTCCAGACGCAACAATAGAATGTACAGAAGTAGATGCTAATATATTGTCAATTGCTAAGAAATTTTTCGGAGTAGAATTAAATGAAAGGTTAAAGGTAAAAGTTCAAGATGGGAGGGAATATTTAGAACAACAAAATCAGCAGACTAAGTATGACATTATTATGATTGATGTAGCTTTTGGTAATGGTTATATGTCTTATAATTTAGCGACTAAAGAATTTTATGAGTTGTGCGATCGCCATTTATCAGAGTCTGGAGTTATAGTTGTTAATACATTAAAAAGTAATGGTTTTGAAGCGGAGTATGTGAAAACTATTCAATCTGTTTTTCCATCTATTTATATCTGTCATACTAGCGGTAAAAATACTATTATTTTTGGTACTCGTGATGGTTTTATGACTCAAGCAGAAATTAGAGAAAAGGCTAAAATTCTGCAGAATTATTATCAGTTTTCGTTTCCCTTGGTAGATAGAGCAAATGAGATAAAAATTCTTGAAGAATTACCAAGTTTAAATTTAGAGAAAGTTTCAATTTTCCAGGATAATACTTCACCTGGTAATTATTTTGATTCTTGGTTATTTTAAGGTAAGTATTCAATCATGAGCTCAAGGATAAAAAAGAAAAAATCCTTTTCGTTAATCCTATTCTTAATAAGAAGAAGTAATTATTAATTGTAGAAGAATATCTAACTGCTAATACCTGAATGCTTAACTAGGGCTTGGTGATTAAATATACAAGCATTGACAGATAAAATTTTTAGCTTTTTTAGGTATAGAAAAAGTAGCTGGTTTTCAATTCTTCATCCTCAAAAAGTTAGAATTTATAGCAATAATTGGGCAAAAAAATTACTCCTGTACGGACGTTGCATGCAACGTGCCTACTACTCGCCTACTCATTAAAAAAGACTTTTTCAGCAAACCCTAACTTATGAGCAGGAGAGACTTTAGAATATTTTTCCTTCTCTCCTTACTCCCGGAATTATTTAAAAGAAACAGGAGCTTTTTACTACTCTGAAAAACCTACTTCTCAATCTTCACAGAAAGAATTTTGTCACCCTGACTAATAGCATTTACAACATCCATATCTTCAGTTTTTCCAAAAGTTGTATGAACGCCATCTAAATGAGGTTGGGGAGCGTGACAAATAAAGAATTGACTGCCACCTGTATCGCGACCAGCATGAGCCATTGATAAAGTTCCAGCTAAATGTTTATTAGTATTAATTTCACATTTAATTTTATAACCAGGGCCGCCTGTACCCGTACCTTTAGGGCAACCTCCTTGAATCATAAAATTAGGAATAACACGATGAAAATTCAAGCCATCATAAAATCCTTTTTCACTTAATTCGACAAAATTTTTCACAGTATTGGGAGCATCATTATCAAACAATTCTAAGTTGATTGTTCCCTTTTCTGTTTCCATGATAGCTCGTGTCATTTTTTGAATTTCTCCTAAAGTTAATTTCAGCATTCAGCTATTAGCATTCAGCATTCAGTTTTTCAAGGTAATAAATTACTAAGACTAAGCTAATAACCTTTTTATTCATTACTTTTAATTCTACTTGGAGACTAATTTTTTATTCCAAGATAATGAGTTAATAACTCATAGCTGTTAACGAAGTTCCTCTGTTAGCGCAGCTCCTCCGCAGGAGGCAAGAGGCAAGCTGAAAGCTGATAGCTAAAAGCTAGTTAATTAGTGGCATTATACGCCATTTGCCAAAAGTCTTTTTCTAGTCTAGCGACATTTAAAAAAGTAGCTTCAGCTTGACTTTTTACTATTGTTGAGGTACTTTGTAATACCTCATTAGCTTGTGCCTCTAGTAGTTTAACATAGTTTGTAAACTCTGGATTTCCCCAACGATTAGCAAATTCATTATAAGGGGGTGGCATTTCTCCAGGTAATTGCCAACCTTGATTATAAGCTAGTTCAATTTCCCATAATGCAGTTGCTTGTATTGGGTATGGCATTTCAGTTAATTTATTCATAAAGTCACAATATTCTGTACAAGTTAGTTGTTTTTTAGTATTCAAATCTAATTGTCTTTCTGTTGCTTTATCTTTAAACCAATTTAATTCATCTTGCAGAGCATTTAGTCCGCTAAGAATTACATCAAAATGAGAAGTTGGGGCAGAAGTTAAAATTCTACCTACCATGCGAGTAAATTCCAAAACAAATAGATAATCTTGCACCAACCAAGTGTTAAATTGTTGAGGTTTAATAGTACCTAATTTACATTCATTTAAAAATGGATGTACGGTTGCTGCTTGCCATTCTTGAGAGTATTTTTTTAATAATTCTTGACAGTTCATAAGTTTCGGTAAGGAATAAGTTTTTCGATACTTTATCAAAGTATATAGCAATCTTAAATTGGTTGTGAAAATTTTTATAACAGTTAATATTAACAGAAAATATTGAAAATTCTAACTTATGACTCCTGTAGGGACGATTTCCTGCGGAATGCTACGCAAACGCGAATCGCCCCCTACCACCAAAAATATTACAACTCAAATAAGATTGCTATAATCTAGCAAAGATTTATCAAATCAAATAAGATTGCTATAATCTAGCAAAGATTTATCAAACTGCTCTGAAAATTATGAGGAAAGTAGAAGTAGTTAAGCATAACCCAAAATGGCGTGAAAAATTTCAGATAGAAGCAGAAAAAATTAATCATATTTTGGGAGAAAATATAATTACCATACATCATATTGGTAGTACAGCTATACCTGATATTTATGCTAAACCAATTATTGATATATTGGTTGAAGTAAAGGAGCTGATAAAAGTTGATGAGCGAAATTATTTAATGCAGTCACTAGGTTATCAAGTAATGGGTGAATTTGGTATTATCGGGCGTCGTTATTTTTGGAAAAATAATCAGGAAGGTATTAGAACTCATCATGTTCATATTTTTGAAGTTAATTCAAAGCAAGTAGAACGACATTTAACATTTCGGGATTATATGATTTCTCATCCTGAAGATGCACAGAAATATAGTGAATTAAAGTTTAGTTTAGCACAAAAATACCCTACAGATATTGATAGTTATATGAATTGTAAAGATAGCTTTATTAAAGAAATAGATCTAAAAGCAGCACAATGGCGTCTAAGTATTCAGCAGTCATCCCGCAAGACTATTTAGGAACTGCTGAAAAAGTCTTTTTTAAGGAGTGGTGGAGTGGTGGAGTAGGGACGTTGCATGGAACGTCCCTACGAGAGTAATGTTATTGCTCAAATCTTGCCCAAAATATTAACTTTTTGAGCATAAAGAGCTGAAAATTAGGCACTTTTTCCAGACCTAAAAAAGCTATAACTTTTTATATCTAAATACTTTTAGATTAGATCGGTAAGCCCTATTTATAATTAATAAAAAATAAAGTCAACTATCCCACTCTTATCGATCAATTATTTCCTCCTATTCCCTATTCCCTACTCCCTACTCTCTACTCCTTATTAACTAAGATTCTATCTCTGCTAATTCTAACCATCTTTCTGTAGCAATATCTATTTCTTCTCCTAAACTTTCTACTTTTTCATGGAGTTTTTGCACTTCACTAACTTCTGTGGGAGGTGCATTATAAAGTTGATTTTCTGCCTCAGCTTTTTCAGCTTCTAATTGAGCAATTTTTTTCTCTAAATTCTGATATTCTCGCTTCTCTTTTGATGATAATTTTCTTTGCCCAGTCTTATCGCGAGAAACTCTTTCTGACTTTTGCTGTTTAGACTGACTTTCCTTTGGCTTTTCCTCAACTTCTACAGATTTTTTGTTTGCTGCTTCTACTTCTTTATAATCTAAATAAAGTGAATAATTTCCCGGATATTGTCGTAAATTTCCTACATCTTCAAAAGCAAAAATTCTATCTACAGTTCGGTCGAGAAAATAGCGATCGTGAGAAACTACAATTACACAACCATTAAACTCTTCAAGATACTCTTCCAAGACTGCTAAAGTTTGTACATCTAAATCGTTAGTTGGTTCATCCAAAATCAAAACATTAGGGGCACTCATCAATACTTTTAACAGAAATAATCGTCTTTTTTCCCCACCAGAAAGTTTATAAACCGGAGCATATTGTTGAGTACCTGGAAATAGAAATCTTTCCAACATTTGAGAAGCACTAATTTGAGTACCATCTGCTGTTTGAACATACTCTGCCACATCTTTTATATACTCAATTACTCGTTGATTTTCACTCGCAGCATCTAGCAAATTTTCTGAATGTTGGTCAAAATAACCTATATGTATTGTTGACCCTATTTCTACTTTGCCAGAATCAGGTTGAATCCTACCTGTAATAATATCCATTAGGGTTGATTTTCCCACACCATTACCACCAATAATTCCCACTCTATCTTCAGGCACAAATTCATAAGTAAAATCTTTAATTAAGGTTCTACTATCGTAGGATTTAGAAACATTTTCTAACTCAATAACCTTTTTGCCAATTCGACGACCAGCAGTAGAAATATCCACCTTTCCTAATGCTTCTTTAAATTCTCTGCCTTGCATTTCTTCTATGCGTTGAATCCGAGCTTTTTGTTTAGTGCTACGAGCCTTCGGACCCCGTTTCAACCATTCTAATTCCCGGCGTAATATACCTTGATGTTTCTTTTGAGAACTAACAATTGAATCTTCAGCTAAAGCTTTCTTTTCTAAAAAGTAGGAATAGTTGCCAGAATAAGTAAAAATATCCCCTCTATCTATTTCCAGAATTTTATTAGTAACTCGGTCGAGAAAATAACGGTCGTGAGTAATTAATAAAATTGCTCCAGAAAAAGTATTTAAGTAACTTTGTAACCATTCTACAGACATAGCATCTAGATGGTTTGTTGGCTCATCCATTAACAAAACATCCGGTTCAGCAAGTAAGGCAGTCGCTAAAGCAATTCGTTTACGATAACCGCCAGATAAGTTACTAACTTTTGCCTCAAAATCTAGAATTCCTAATTTACTCAAGATAATTTTTGCCTTAGTTTCTAACTCCCAAGCATTAGTAGAATCCATCTTTTGAGTTACTTCAGAAAAACGCGCCATTAACCGATCATCTTCTGGATAATGAGCTAATTTTTCTGATAATTCTTCGTACTCTTTTACCAATGCCATTTGTTCGCCACTGTCGGCAAAAACCTGTTCTAAAACAGTATTATTTTCATCTAAATCTGGTTGTTGAGGCAAATAAATAATCCTCACATTTTGATTAACTAAAATTTGACCGCCGTCTGTAGGTTCTAAACCAGCAATCATTTTTAATAGAGTTGATTTTCCCGAACCATTTGTACCAATTAAACCAACTTTGTCACTAGGGTCTAAACTGAAACTGGCATCTTTTAAAATTTCTTTGATGCCAAAATCTTTTTTTACTGATTGAAGTGTGAATATACTCATTTTTTTATTGTTAACTATAAAAAGGTAATTTTGTTTAACTAATTCAACTATGGTTTAGATTATACATCAATTGTAGCTTAAAGCCAAGGCTGTCAAAAACTCTTGGATATTAAGGATGATTTTTAATATTAGCTAATATACTAATCCTAAATGATTTGTGATCAAAAAAACTGTAGGGGTTTGGTCTCCAAACCCAAGATAAAATGGGATTGGGAAACCAAAGCACTACGATAAAATATTACAACCTATTTAGGATTGCTATAGCTGAATATTTACATTAAAAAGCAATTAAATATTGACTGGAATATAGTTTTCTTATCTAGGGGGTTTGGAGACCAAGGGGGTTTGGAAACCAAAACCCTACTTATTACAGAATTAATTTTTATTATGAATAGATATTAAAAATTAGTTGAAAAAGAAAACTTATGTATTGCTAGTTTCTTGATTAGGTAATAAGTAAATTATCCCTGAAATTATCGTTAAAGCAACAGAAATCCAAAACATAACTATTGCTATAGTTGCCCAAACTTTTGGTAAAGGAGCAATTAATAAAGCAATGGCGATAATTTGACTTACAGTTTTTAATTTCCCCCAAATATTAGCTCCCGAAATTTTTGTCTGATTAACACGCCAACCAGCTATGGTTAACTCCCGACCTAATATTAAAAATACTCCCCAGGCGGGAACTTTTCCTAATTCAATTAATGCTAATAGGGGTGCTAAAACTAATAATTTATCTACTAAAGGATCTAAAAATTTACCTAAGTCGGTAATTTGATTAAGTTTTCGTGCTAAATAACCATCTAAAAAATCTGTAGCTGAAGCAATTAAAAAGATAACTAAACATATCCAAAGATTTTGATTAGTTGGAGTTTTGAGAGTGTAAAGAATAATAGGTACTCCCAACAGACGAGAAAAAGTAATTGAGTTAGGTATGTTCATAATTAGAAGGAAGAAGGGAGAAGGGAAAAAGAAGTAAATATTATTATATAGCAATTTGCGCTTATGTTATAACATTTTATCGTAGGGGTTTGGTCTCCAAACCCTCGTCTTTAAACCCTGGTTTCTAAACCTAAGAGAAAAATCCCAATCTGCGATAAAATGTTATAACATTTTATCGCAGGGGTTTGGTCTCCAAACCCTCGTCTTTAAAGCTAAGAGAAAAATCCCAATCCGGGCTTATGTTGTAACATTTTATCGTAGGGGTTTGGTCTCCAAACCCTCTTCTCCAAACCCAAACAAAAATAGGATTTGGAAACAAAATCCCTACAGTTTTTTTACAAGTAATTTATAATTGCTATATGTTAGTATATTCAGGCTATAGTCTAGATTTTAATTGAGTAATATTATTCCGCATAATCAATGATAAAAAAGTCTTTGTTTGTAGTCGGGCTTTAGCCAGATTTATACTTAGGGCTAAAGCTCTACTCCGAACTTTAATTATAACTATTCAACCCGATATGATATAATTGCTAAAATTATTGAGATTGATTTTATTAGTTGAAATTATAATTATGTCTGTATCAAAAGAAGAAGCAAAGCAATTATTAGAACGTTTGATTTTTGATGATGAACGTCCTCAAGATTGGGTGCAAGATGTTTGGGGAATGAGTCCGACTTTGGGAGAAACTGCTGCGAAGTTGCTAGATGTTTTTGA
Source organism: Dapis hubbardiae BLCC-M172 (assembly GCF_050016015.1). Taxonomy (NCBI): domain Bacteria; kingdom Bacillati; phylum Cyanobacteriota; class Cyanophyceae; order Oscillatoriales; family Microcoleaceae; genus Dapis; species Dapis hubbardiae. Next base: position 8,694 of record NZ_JBNHEQ010000277.1, on the reverse strand, counting down.
GGTGTTAATTACATCTTGTCCGGAGGCTGAATTAAATGATGTAGTGCAAACTTTTGAAGCAGAATTATTGGAGGAAGATGAGGATATTTATTAATGGTACTTAGACATTTTTTGGAAGACAGAGCTATTTTCTTATAAATTCTATGATGCGTATGTTAATCTAAAATTAAAAAGCCAAATAACAATAACTGATTAAAATAGAACCTATAGAATTAACTTTTGCAGCGATCGCTACTTTGGCCTTTACAAAAGCTATGTAAAAAACTGTGGAAAAGTTTACTGAAACTTGATTTCCCTTCCAGAATATACAGACGTGGTTTTTAATCGTCTAACAAGGGGTAAAAATAATGGAACCTATAGAATTAAGTGTAGCAGCGATCGCCTATCCTTTTTTAGTTAAATATGTGGAAAAAGCAGGGGAGGGTTTAAGTGAAAAGACTTTTGAGCAAGCGGGTAAGTTATGGCAAAGAGTAAAAGCAATGCCTGAAAATACTTTTGCTGCTTTGAAACCTGCAGAAGATAATCCTTTTCCTAAAGATTTTGAGGCAGCGATACGGGAAATGGAGGCAGTGGCCAATCAAAACCCAGAACTTAACCAAGATATTATTGATGTGGTTGCCGTTGCTAAAGAGGAACATCCAGAATATGTGAAAAATCTTGAGGCGAAGTTGGAAGAAATGAAGTCTCAAGGAAGGGTAACTGCTGAGAATATTAATGCTTTGTTTCAGGAAAGCACTATTACTGGAAGAGCAATCAGTAATCAGTTTTCAAGTCGTATAATGAGGATTTTAACCCCCGAATTTTAGCTGAAGACTAAATGCTGGTAAAAAAATGGTTTGTTGATAGCTACCTTAGCCATAGCTATGGTTTTGTTAGAACCTATCTTGTTTCATTACAAACAATGCTAACCTAAGTTTATTTGCAGTAACGAAAATGGTACTTAATTGCAAGTCGGATGTTAAATAAGACTGTTTCTGGAAATTTTCCATAACCGATGTGCATTTCTAATCACTTCAAAACAAAAATACAATTTTTCTGGCAAGATTATTCACATTAGTGGTGTTCTATGAATTTGTGTTATAAAGTGAAACCTTTGATTAAAAACATTGCTAAACAGGACAATTGGCAAACTCAACTATTACTATAAGTTCATGTGGCCAAAATATTGAATCAGATTTAGATGAATCAGACCTTACCCATAGACGAATAATGTGCGTGGAGCAAGGCCAAAGTGAGAAGACTGATGAGCGAATGATGTAGCTACCGCACTTGCTCCGCCAACGCCATTCAATAGAGAATCATGGAAATGGTGGGGACAGCCTTTTGGTAAACTATAGGAATTTCAACTAACACACTCATTAGATCCTAAACGATAACTCTATTATTTTAATAACGGCAACACCTTTTTCTTTAATAATTCCACCAGCTCTGGCTGCATATATTCATACTCATCTCTGATATCTAAGCAAATCACTCGCTTGTTTTTGAGCCAGGGCTGAAACTTATTTGAAAGTTTACGTTTATGAGACTTTTCCATTACAAAAATTATGTCTGCCCATTGAATAGCTTCGCTGCATAAAGGAATTTCAGCACCTCGATCCAATCCAGCAGAGTCCACCTCAAAATCTGGATATTCAGAGAATATCGTTTCAGCAGTAGGACTGCGTAATCGGTTTTGACTACAAATAAATAGTATTTTCTTCATATTTATAATTTAATAGGTGAAAGTTCAAATATTAAACCATATCTCCTCACAAAACGGCTTTGTTATGGCAGAATGTGACCCCTGACTGCTAATCAATGTGTAAGCAAATGCACGTCCACCCACAATAAAAAGTTAATTGTGATAACTCATGCACATTTTTACTATTCATCCAGGAATGCACTGATAATAAAAATATAGAGCAGGACTTACACAACGGCACTAATTATAGTTAGTTTATCTAGAATGATGACCAATTAATACGCTATATATAGCGTTACTGCGTAAGTCCTGATCAATTCAAAAAACAAGGAGAAAATTATGTTTACTGGAACTCAAACAACTACCACTCGTCCTACTATATCCCTTGGTAGCACTGGTGAAGATGTGAAACATTTACAAAGACTGTTAAATGTTCTTAGATTTGGTCCCTTGGTAGTTGATGGAATATTTGGTGTAGCAACAGAAGAAGCTGTGAAGAAATTCCAACAATACTATGGTTTAACTGTGGATGGAATTGTTGGCAGTCGAACTTGGGCAACATTACAATCGTTTTAGTAAGGTTCCGTAACTTTCGGCTTTTGGCAGCTTTAGTAATCGGCGAACAATGATAGCGCAACCGCAAAAGCAGCGAAGTTGTTATAGAGGGCAATTTAGATATTATTGCTGCTTTTGCCCCTAGAGGGGAGGGAGAGAATAGAATGAAAAAAATTAAACAAAAGAACGTATAGCAATGAGCGCTGGCATATTTACATATTACAAAGATTGTCTTGATGTAGCACTGTGTACTGTATGACCTGCATTTTTCATAAATTAGGCGATATAGCTACCGCACTTGCTCCGCCAACGCCAAACACTAAAGTTTTAAGGATGCGTGTAATGGATTTAAAATTTACAGTTCATAACGGCTTTGTTGCATGAATGTTGCGAGCGCATCCGTTCTGCTATCGCTGACACTACTCCCTCGCCCTCGCACCTTGTGTGATAGCGTTCGCGAAGCGTCTCCTCTGGAGAATCGTCTCAAAGAGCAACTACACTAATTATTCCTATAGCATATCTTTGATCACTAGGGAAAAACTTGAGGATTTTCAATTGATTGCTGCATCTACACAGTCTCTAAAATTCTTAAATTCTTTGAGTCTTTGTCTGATCCAATTTTTGAGTACAAACCACCAACATTCTATCTTGTTAAAATCTGGCGAGTAAGGTGGTAGATAAAACTGACTTATGAAACGTTGCGTTATCCACTATTATCGCTTGCTCTGGGTGTAATGCGTGGTAGTAAACAATGTTCCAACCAGTTCTCATGCTATACACGATTACAACTGCCTACAAATGTTAAAGGAGCAAACATTTTTTCTTGATTTATAGCTGCAATCGCTCCTTACTCTCTCAGTCCTTTTTCCTGACTTCATACCTGGTACTCTTTTTCCTTTAACTCCATAACCATAAGGATAATCTTCCCGATTATCTATTCCGGCTTCATCTACATAAACAATAGAGTTGTTGTCTATTTGATTCAGTTTCAACATGAACTCTTCTCTTTCTAATTCGTCTCTTTCTTGATAACCATATGTTTTTTTTACGAGTAAAACCAATTTTTTTTAAACCTCTACTAATAGTAAAACGACTACAATTTCCCCATTTTCCAGCCATTTGACGCATGAGTTTGCTCGTGATTAGCCTCAACAAATTTTTCAAATTCTTCCCAATCTTTAATTTTAGATGTTTGAGGAGGAGGTACATTGGCCAAGCGCAACTATTGAGCCTGTGGTTAAATATCGATCTCGCCATTGATGAAGAGTAGGCCGACTTATATTTAATAAACGACTCACATGACTGATAGACGTACCATTAATAATCAGATTAAGAGCCCGTTGACGCAAATCTTGACTGTAAGGATGTACCATAACACTCAAACTTGATTTTTCAAGATAGAAATACCTGAAACTATAAACTGTAAATTGTCAATACCTCAACACCCATCCTTAAAACTTTAGTGTTTGACGTTGGCGGAGCAAGTGCGGTAGCTATATCGCCTAATTTATGAAAATGCAGGTTATACAGTACACAATGCTACATTAAGACAGTCTTTGTAATATGTAAATATGCCAGCGCACATTGCTATAAATGGGAGAAATATCTAAGACTCCTGAGATTGCTATCCGTTCCGGAATGCTCCGCAAACCTTCCACTCTGTTACAGTCGCAATGACTTTACAGTTAGAGCGATCGCCACATTCAGTCCAGTAGTAGACTGTTTCATCTTCAATGGTGCAATAGTAGGGGCGGGTTTTAGTAGAAATTTTCATGCTTACTCTAAGATTTACATAAACCCGCCCCCTAGGACGGTGCGTGATATCATTGGGGGCGGGTTTATCTGACAATCTGTGAAAACTCGTTGTACGGACGTTTCGCTGCGCGACATGAAACGCATTTTTGTTATGCAACGTCCCTATGGTTAAACCCGCCCCTGGGTCACCTGATTCCCTAATACACTATTTTAGATGAAACAGTCGAGCGTAACGCACCGGATATCTCAAATAGACATCTCCAGAAACTAAATTTTTGCCTGATAATTACTAAGGTTTAAGATTAATTTGATGCCTAATATTTCTCAGTTTAAGATTAATTTTTGGAGATGTTTAATACTTCAGTGCGTTACGCTTAACTAACGCACCCTACTGGACCGTTTCAACTAAAATAGTGCATTAGATTTGTCATTGCGTTTAGCGCAGCTTTGCGATAGCAAACGACAGTGTTTGCGGAGCAGTCCGTCAGGATCGCAATCTCCAGACACTTTTCTATTGCAACATTTAAGATAAAACAATCCACTACAAGTTTTGCTTAATAAAACATTAAGTTAATAGGATTTCCAAGAGTTTTTGGTATATTTATAGATTAATTTATCAAATAGAGGTCTCTATGGCTACTCATTTTGAGAAAATATTGCCTGTCTTGACTGTGATTGTATCATCAACTATTCTGATTAGTTCAGGTGCTGCTAATGCTGTTAACTTAGTTATAAATGGTGGTTTTGCAGATACTTCTGAATCTAGATTAGGTGCTTTTAGGTCTGATTATAACTTTGATGGCGTTAGAGGAGATACTGTATGGGATTTTACTACAAACGATCGTAATCCAGGAGAATACATTATTTCTTCAAACCCTATGGGTAATGTGCCTCAAGCATGGCCAGAACTCAGTTCTTTCGATGAAGGCAACGAGAATATGCTAGTTGCAGATAGCTTTAGTTCCGGAAGTGAAAATAATGTCCTGTGGGGACAAGATATTAGTGTTAAAGCTGGAACAACCTATACTCTCAGTTTTGCAGCAGCACAACTTTTCAGTACACCTGTTATTTTAGAAGCACTAATAGATGGTACACCAGTCATTTCTGAAACTGAACTTTCAGAAAGGGGCGAGTGGGAAGTTTTCCAAAGCACTTGGATAGCACCTTCCAGTAGCACTGTCAGTCTAGAAATCTTCCAAAAATCCAATATTCATCTAGGGACTGACGTTGCTTTAGACGCTATTGCCCTAATACCTACGACTGAATCAGTACCTGAACCAAGTTCTTTTATAGGCTTGGTTACTTTAGGTGTTATCTTTTTCAATAAACGAGTTCGGTAGAGAAGATTATTATAATCACGACGTTACACAAGAAAACTAAACCTAAATCCCTAGAAGTGATTGGGAGTAAGCTTCTAGGGATTTAGATTTATATAAAATCTAAGTGATGATTAGCTAGTGAGTGTATATTATTGATATTTTTACTGCTCCCACACTCCCATACTCCCCTGGTGAGCAAGATGCTCGCACTAACTTCCTTTCGCCTTCGCTTCCAAATTTTCCAAACGACTCCTCAATTCCTGATTTTCCTTTTTCATCTTATCCAGTTCATCACGCACCTGTTTCAGCGCCTTGTCAGAACCAATATTTTTCTGTACCTTCTGTACTGCTTCCTCTGCTCGACGACGCACCCTACCATCAGGAGTCTGGTCTGCTAAACTCTGCAATATTCCAATTGCTTCAGCAGTTTCCATTTGCGACAAGGCAGCAACTACACAAACCTGAGTCAAGAAAAACGTTTCCCGTGATAATTCTGTCAGTCGTTGCAAAATTCGTTCTAAATTAACAGGAGACTGAGCAGGAGAAATAGTTCCCAAAACGCGGATAGCATTCAAACGTAACGGTTGAGGTACACCAGGAGCAGTGTATTTCAAAATCAACTTCAGAGCAGTTTCAGAAGTCTTCATCTTACTCAAACTTGATATTGCACCACAACGCACCACCTCATTCCAACCCTGTTTTTCTTTTAATACCCACTTCAATAACTTAATTGCTTTTTTTTGTTCGGACTTAGTATTGGTAGCAGCAATATCTCCAATTCCAGATACCGCACTAGATTCCACATAATAACTGGCATCCCCATTTTTTACTAGAGACTTGAGTAACTTATAACTTTCATTGTTTTTTATTTGTGTTAGTGCTTCCACCACAGTACGACGCACGCGAGCATCTTCGTCTTTTAAACCTACAGCTAAACCATCAAAAACTTGGTCTAGTTTAATTTTCCCTAGTTGTTTAGCAACTTCAACCCGCACACCCCAGAAAGGTTCATCTATCAGTGCTTTTGAAAGCACTTTTACAACTTCTAAACCGCCCTTTTTCACCAATGCTTCAGCAGCATAAATGCGAGATGTAGGATCTGGATCAAATTGTAATTGCGCTTTGAGTTCCGCCAATGGATATTCCAGTTTAACCGTTTTCAGATAATTATTACCCACATCAAAACTGATAAATTTTGGTTTTTCGGAAAGAGGGAAATAGAAAGTTTGTTCCTGTTCGTGTACCCGCACACTAAAGTTAATTAATTCTGGTTTTTCGTCTTTGACATAACCAAAAGCGATAGGAATTTTTAGGTCAAATAATTCTTTACTTACATCGCCGTTTTTGTCATTTTTAGGTATGATTTGTGTGACGGTAATTTTTGCTAATTTACTGTTACCATCCCAAGCATAATTAACTTTATAATCTGGATGACCACCCCGGAAAACATATTGATCGAATAAGGATAATAAATTCCTTCCAGTTGCCTGTTCAATTGCTCTTAATAAATCAATAGTCTCAACAGTTTTATGAGCATTACTTTGCACAAAATTATGAATAGCTTTAGTAAATAATTCAGCTCCTAATTCTGTTTTAATCATGTGATAAACACAACCACCTTTTTCATAAAGATGGCGGTCATAAAGCTCAATTGCTTCTCGATAAACATTAGTCACAATAGGGCGACGATAGCGACCTTTATCCTCAGCAATATAACTTCGAGCTTCCTTCAAAAGATAATAAGCAGCATCATCTTGACCATACTCGTGTTCCGTCCATAATACTTCGGAATAGGTAGCCATTCCTTCTTTTATCCAAGCATGAGACCAATGTTTAATTACTATCAAATCTCCGAACCATTGATGTGCAAGTTCGTGAGCAACTAAACTTTCAGAATTATAGTTATCTAAAGCAGCTCTTTCATCTAATAAACATCTGTCTGTCAGTAAAGTTGTGGAGGTATTTTCCATACCGCCAAAAATAAAATCATTGACGCAAACTTGAGCATATTTAGGATAAGGATATTTATAGCCAAATTCCTGACTAAAAAATTCTATCATTTGTGGAGTTTTGCCCATAGTGCGCCGAGCATCATCTTGGCGTTTTTTCTCGACATAATAGGTTACAGGAATACCATTCCATTCATCTTGAATTTCCGCAAACTTACCTACTGCTAAAGTCATTAAATATGTAGGATGAACTTGTTTTTGCATCCAGTGATAAATTTTATCTTCTTCACTCTCTTCAGTGTGGATAAGTTCACCATTAGAAATAGCAATAAATTTCTGAGGTACTTTGACGCGAATTTCTGAAGTTGAGAGTTGACCAGGATAGTCGAAGCAGGGAAACCAGTAACGAGAGTCTTCATCTTCCCCTTGAGTCCAAACTTGGGTTGGTTTGTCTGGATAATGTTTGTCGGGAGTAGTAAAATAGAGACCTCGTTGTGGGTTATTGGAACTGTAGGCGATCGCTACTTGAATTTTTTGACCTGTTGTGGTGACTGGTTGTAGATAAATGTTTAATTCGTTGCCATCATAGTCAAAGGTTTGTTCTGTATCGTTGATTTTAACAGAGTTAATTTCTAGGTCAACTGCATCAAGAGTTAATTTATCAATGCTACTCCTGACAGGGTTCAAGGTAATAGTACAAGTGCCGTGAAAACTTTTGTGAGGAATGTCAAGTTCTAGATCGAGGAAAATATGTTCTACTTGACCTGGACGGTCAGGGTTATAATGTGGCCTCGCGCCTGGTAACTCAAAGGATTTGGAATTGTTTTCTGAATCAAAGTAAATATTGGACATTCGGTGTAATTATTAATATTTTTTGGACAAAGCAAGGATTCTTTTGATGCTAGTCCTGACAGCGATATTTAGATTACTCTACAACGTTAAATCAGGTTTTTAATCAACACAGTTAGATTTTAGCAAAGGAAATAACCGCCTCAGAGTAAAGGCCACAGTCCCAGAATGGACTAAGTTAGTCAACTTTCCAGTCTGTTCTTTTTCTTGGCCTTCAGACTTACTGTTCAACTTGGCCTTATATTCTTCAAACTTAGCCTGAATTTCTAAGGCTCTAATAATTTGACTGAACAGAAGGCACTGATTAAACCAGTTTTACGGTTATTGAAAAAATATCAAATGGTTATTATTGGGTAAACTGGTATAGAAGCCCTAAGCGTATCTCCAAGAAATAGGTTGGAGGGAGAATTAATTGATAAAAAATGGGTAATAATTGATTTGATGATGGGATGAGTGGCAGATATCTAATACACCCCATCTCCCCATCTCTCCACACTCCCGTAGGGACGCCCTTATGCAACGTCCCTACCCCCACTCCCCCGCTCCCCTACTCCCCTACTCTCAATCTATAATTTTAAATAGA
>NZ_JBNHEQ010000276.1:0-4489 GCF_050016015.1 Dapis hubbardiae BLCC-M172 | reverse complement strand
TACGTCAAGAATGGCAACAAAGAGAACAATAAATTGTTGAAATTATATGAAAATTGAAACAATTTTAGAACCGCTAAATCGGATTTTTTTAGATTCTGCTCCGATTATTTATTATGTTGAGAGCAATCCTAATTATTTTTTAATTATAGATGAGGTATTCAATTATATTGAGTCCCATTCAATCACTGTTATCACTTCTCCCATTACTTTAGCAGAATGTTTAATTTTACCAACCCGTCAAAAAAATCTCTCTGGGCAACAACAATTTATTAACATTCTAACCTCTCAAGACACAATTAATGAGAGTGGATATTAATTCAGAGATTGCTCTTATTGCTGCTGACATTCCGGCTAGATATAATTTTAAATTACCCGATGCCTTACAAATTGCCACAGCGATTCATTCTAATTGTGATGCTTTTTTAACCAATGATTTACAATTCAAAAAAGTCAGTGAGTTATCAATTTTAGTAATCAGTGAATTAACATTATGATACTATTTATATTTTTACCACTCTAACTAAATTATCAATGCCACACTTAATTCGCAAATTTTTCATAACAATTCTTTTATGCTCTTTATTTTGTCTGAGCAACCCATCAAATGTAATGGCTGCCACTCAACCACAAAATATTACCCCCTCCCAACTAGAAGAATTAGACAATCTATTTAATCAAGCCTTAGACGCCAGTAATAACGGTGACTTTACCAACGCCGAACAATTATGGACTCAAATCCTAGAACAATATCCCGATAACCCTGCTATCTGGAGCAACAGAGGTAATATCAGACTCAGCCAAAACAAAATAGAAGAAGCTATTTCCGATTATGAAAAAGCAATAGAAATTGTACCCTTAGCACCAGACCCATATCTAAATCGTGGTATAGCTTATGAAAGACTCCAAAAATGGTCAGAAGCGATCGCTGATTATAACCAAGTTATAGAATTAGACCCAACAGATCCAGTTGCCTACAATAACCGTGGCAATGCAGAAGCAGGATTAGGAGAATGGGAAAAAGCGACTGAAGATTATAAAAAAGCTTCTGAATTAGCTCCCGAATATGCTTTTGCTCGTGCCAATTATTCTCTAGCTCTTTACCAAATTGGAGAAACTCAAAAAGCAATAAAAACCATAAAAGGTCTCGTTCGTAAATATCCTAACTTTGCTGATATGCGGGCAGCTTTAACAGCTTGTCTCTGGGAACAAGGCAAAAAAGGAGAAGCAGAAAGTAACTGGGTAGCTGCTGTAGGATTAGACCCCCGGTATCAAGACCTTGATTGGGTCGCTAATATTCGTCGTTGGCCACCAACATTAGTTAATAGTTTGCAGAAATTTATCAAAATAGAATAATCATATCAGTAGGGGTTTGGAAACCAAACCCAGCGTTGGTGAACCGAGCTATAAAATAATTGCGAGGGTGTTATTAAGAAACCGGGTTTGTTAGAGAAAGATGTCAGTGTGTATCTGCATCTAATACAAACCCGGTTTCTAGGTTTCTAGAAAAATCATAGCCACCCATCACCAACATCAAATGTTTTTATAGTGAGCTACTCAAATGAAAATTGCTGTAAGTCTGACCAAGAATATACGTTACAACAATAATGAATGGGGGTTTGGAGACCAAACCCCTACGGATGAAACAAGAAGCTAAAGCAAGAATTTAACTTCTAAATTCTGAATTCTAAATTCTTATTGTTTGTGGCAACCATACAATGAATGGGGGTTTGGAGACCAAACCCCTACGGATGAAACAAAAAGCTAAAGCAAGAATTTAACTTCTAAATTCTAAATTATTATTGTGGCAACCAACCTGCACTCAGAAGCACAGTTAGACCCATAAACACCACAGATAAAGTCCAAGTAATTCGATTTAAAGTTATCTCTGCACTCTTAGTGCTGGTAAATAACTGAGCTTGTCCACCAATACCACCTATCCCATCACCTTTCGGGCTATGTAATAAGACAAATATAATAATACCAAGAGCGGATATAAACCAGATAATTTCCGCAAGTTGAACAACATTCATAATCTTCTGACTCGTTATTTAAACTTAAAAAAATCACTAATAATTAGTGTTGATAAACCTGATACCAATTCACTTTTAAAGATGTCACAAAATAGTTTCAAACATTAAGTGTGAAATAATTTCCTGAAACTAATGTCCCGTCAAAGTCTTAAATCTGTAAAATCTTACTTTTGACTTTTGACTTGATAATTTCCATGAAACGGTATTACAAACCAACCCGCATAGGAGTACGATTTTGTTTCAGATCGTACTCTGCCTGATCAATCATTGATTTTCCAGTCATTTCAGCAGGTTGAGGCAAATTGAGAATTTCCAAAATAGTTGGTGCTACATCTGCCAACCTTCCATCACTTCGTAGAGATGCGCTAGTCCCATGACCAGGAATTTTACGTCCCTCTCCTTCTATCAGTATAAATGGCACCGGATTTGTTGTGTGGGCTGTCCAAGGGTTGCCATGTTCATCCCACATATATTCAGCATTTCCATGGTCAGCAATAATAATCGCTGTGCCACCTGCTTTACTAATACTCTCTAAAAGTTTTCCTAGACAATTGTCAACTGTTTGAATCGCATTTACCGCAGCATCCATCACCCCAGTATGACCCACCATATCAGGGTTAGCATAGTTAATAACAATTAGAGAATAGATTTGCTTTTTCACTGCAGCGATCGCCACTTCTGTCACTTCTTCAGCAGACATTTCGGGCGCTTCATCATAATGAGCTACCATTGGACTTTGAACTAATTCTCGGTCTTCTCCCTCAAATGGTTGCTCGAAACCCCCATTAAAAAAGTAAGTTACATGAGCATACTTTTCAGTTTCCGCAGTCCGGAACTGACGCAGACCATTCTGAGAAATTACCTGTCCCAGAATATTATTCAAATTTTGAGGTTCAAAAGCCACAATAACTGGGAAACTAGAATCATACTGAGTGAAAGTTAAAAATGTCAATGGTTGAATTTGTTGACGCTCAAACCCATTAAAATCTGGATCTACAAAAGCTTGAGTTAATTGACGGGCACGATCTGGGCGAAAATTAAAGAAAATTATACCATCTCCAGGTTCTACAGCTCCAGGAGTTACTCTAATTGGGATGACAAACTCATCTGTTATACCTTCAGTATAAGACTTTTGTAGTAAATCAGAAGCAGAAAGACCAGTTCCATAACCATCTTTGGTCATTACCTCATAAGCTTTTTGAATTCTGTCCCATCGTTTATCCCGATCCATTGCATAATAGCGACCACTAACTGTAGCAATTCTGCCTACACCAATTTGATTAGTATGATATTCTATCTGTTTGAGTACCTGAACTCCTGATTTAGGATTTGTATCACGTCCATCAGTAATGGCATGGATACAGACATCAGAAATTCCTTTGGCCTTAGCCATATCCAGTAAACCTAATAAATGGTCTATATGGGAATGAACTCCTCCAGGGGAACATAAACCTACTAAGTGTAGTTTAGAATTACGCTCTATCACATCCTGGCAAATCTTTTTAATAGCTTGGTTTTCTGCTATTGAACCATCTTCTACTGCATCAGAAATTCTTACTAATTCCTGGGGAACAACTCGCCCCGCTCCAATATTTAAGTGACCAACTTCTGAGTTACCCATTTGACCTTCTGGCAAACCGACAGCTTTTCCAGAAGCTTGAATTAAAGTTTTGGGATAAGCTTGCCAAAGACTATCAATTATAGGTGTTTCACCCACAGTAATAGCATTTCCATCTTTGTCTTCTCGATAACCCCAACCATCTAGAATAATTAGTACAACCGGAGATATAGAACCATTTTTCATAATTTATTACCTTTTATGCCTCATCTCGGTTTTATAATGAATAGTCTCAAAATACTATACTTTAGTATTTTTTTCTTTATGATAAGTTGGATTGATTTTATTAAAATATAAGTTATATAATATCTTAATAAATAAAATTATAAAATTCACTTAAAATCATCCCTAGAATGGTTTTAAGTTGATGTTGAATATATAGAAAGGAGACTACCCCTAATTAGTCGGAAAGCAATCAAAAAATCTGTAGTGATATACTCCTAAACTGAAAGTTAATGTCAGTGTAGGCTTCTGTTGATCTTTACCTAATAAAAAATAAAATCTTATTATAGAGAGCCAGAATGGTTAATCTAGGTTGGTTATGACCGAAAACTTTCATTAAGGGTGAGCAACAGTCTAGATCCCTACTTCAGCAAACCTAAATAAGGATTTAACCTTGACTTAAGAAATAACTTCTAACCAGCATCAAATTCTGACTATTCCACCTTCCCTATCTATCATAGTTAACTTGAATTGATATTTAAGCTATTCATTCTGACTCAGAGACTCCTAGAAACAGCCTAACTATTTTTAACAAACATTGATAGTCCTTGGTATAACTAACACGTTCATTAATTGATAATTGATAATTGATAATTGATAATTGATAATTGATAATTGA
>NZ_JBNHEQ010000275.1:0-62355 GCF_050016015.1 Dapis hubbardiae BLCC-M172 | reverse complement strand
GTACAGAAGTCAGGAGATTAAGAAATACTCAGAGGGGAAAAAGGTAGAAAAATGCTCCCATCTCCCCACACTTCCCACACTTCCCACACGGACCACCCCCATCATGTATAAAAAAATAAATACCTTCAGGGGTTCTATATAATAGTAGGGGGCGATTTCCTGCGGAATGCTACGCAAACGCGTTTACGTTTGCAGAGCATTCCGAAGGAAAGTATTCCGGAACGGAAATCGCCCCTACAAGTTTTTGATGAATTCTACTATAATTAATCCTACTATCTAAAGTGGCTATAATTGGCCACTTAGTCACAAATAAATTACAGAAAAATTTAATAATGTTTGCAACCCAAACTAGAACCAACCAAAGTATTAATAGTATACCTGACGATCTGTTTGAAGCGATCGCCGACCTCAAGCAAGAATTAAATGCTGTCATTCTGGCTCACTATTATCAAGAACCAGATATTCAAGATATTGCGGACTACATTGGTGACTCCCTTGGGCTTTCACAACAAGCTGCCGAAACTGATGCAGATGTGATTGTTTTTGCGGGAGTTCATTTTATGGCGGAAACTGCGAAAATTCTCAACCCTAATAAACTGGTACTTCTACCAGATTTAGATGCAGGTTGCTCCCTCGCTGATAGTTGTCCACCAGAAGAGTTTGGTAAATTTAAAGCTGCTCATCCTGATGCAATAGTAGTTTCTTATATTAATTGTAGTGCTGCTATTAAGGCGATGAGTGATATTATCTGCACCAGTTCCAACTCTGTCAAAATAGTTAAACAAATACCAGCAGACCAACCGATAATTTTTGCCCCAGACAAGAATCTTGGTCGCTACGTCAGTGAACAAACTGGAAGGGATTTGATTTTGTGGGAAGGCAGTTGTATTGTTCACGAGACATTCTCTGAGAAAAAGATTGTACAATTAAAAATAGAACATCCCGAAGCCGAAATTATTGCTCATCCAGAATGTGAACCAACAGTATTGCGTCATGCAAGTTATATTGGTTCGACTACTGCTCTCTTGAAATATTGTCAGGAAAGTACAAGTCAAGACTTTATTGTGGCAACTGAACCGGGAATTATTCACCAAATGCAAAAGAGGGAACCCAACAAAAACTTTATTCCAGCACCAGCAATGAATAATTGTGCTTGTAACGAATGCCCCCACATGAGGCTAAATACTTTAGAAAAACTGTATCTAGCAATGAAAAATAAAACACCAGAAATTATGATTCCTGAAGAAACACGAGTAGCAGCATTGAAACCTATTCAAAAGATGTTAGAACTTTCATTGAATTAGGTAAAAATCAAAGATAGATTCCTTGAAACATCTGCAAAAATTCAAGTTTGCCTTTCAAGGATCTCAGCTCAAGCTGTTTACACTGTGAATTGAGTAATGATGTAAAAAGATTAGAGCTTTCAAAAGGAAATTTAGGATTTTCTTACCTCCTAATTCAGCGGGAGAGATTGATAACTGAAGGAAATTTAGGGTTTTCTTACCTCCTAATTCAGTGGGAGAGACTGATAACTGATAACTGATAACTGATAACTGAAATAACCTCCTAATTCAGCGGGAGAAACTGATAACTGATAACTGATAACTGAAATGACAGAAGCAGTAAAAGTTGCTCAACAATATTATGATGGCACGGAAACTGACAGAATGTACGCGACTATCTGGGGTGGCGAACATATTCATTATGGCATCTACACCAGACCTGACGAACCCATCCATGATGCTTCCCTGCGTACAGTAGCAACCATCGCCAAAACTTTGGAAAAAATAGACCATAATTCGCGGATCATTGACCTGGGAGCTGGATATGGAGGAGCAGCTCGGTATTTGGCTAAAACCTACGGCTGTTCCCTCTATTGCCTTAATTTAAGCCAGTTGCAAAATCAACGCAATAGTCAACTAAATCAAGAACAAAACTTAGACCACTTGATAGAAGTGACTCAAGGGAGCTTTGAGGATATTCCCTATTCAGATAACTCCTTTGATATTGTTTGGTCTCAGGATTCTATTTTGCATAGTGGCGATCGCCGTCTAGTTTTCCAAGAAATCAAGAGAATATTAAAACCAGGAGGTGAATTGATTTTCACCGACCCCATGCAAAGTGAAACTTGTCCCCCAGGAGCATTGCAACCAGCTTTTGACCGTTTGGGAATAAGTGATATGGGGTCTTATCGGTCTTACAGTCAAATGGCAAAAGAGTTTGGTTTTGAGGAAGTACATTTTATTGACCTTTCCCAAAATGTGCCTACCCACTATCGACGTTTTCAGGAGGAGGTGCGGAAACGATATGATGAATTGGTAAAATTGACTTCAACGGAATTTGTAGACAAAACTTTGAACAGCATTCAACCTTGGATCGAACGTTATGAACAAGGATATATGCAATGGGGAATTTTACATTTTCGTCTGTTGAAGAAAAATTAATCAGCATAACCAAGATTTGAGGAAAGGACTTACGCAAAACCTAGGTTATTAATGTCATTGCGACGATAGAAAGCAATCTCAAATCCTGGCGTTTCCTTAAAATGCGTAATATCATGTCCGGATAATTAGTGATAAAAAAGTTTTTGTTTGTAGTAGGGCTTTAGCCCAACAAATTCTATCTTAGGGCTTGAGCCCTACTACGAGCTTTAATTATCACTGTTCAACCGCACATGATATAAGTCCTGATGATATTAGACAGAATCAGGATCTATCCTAACTCTTTTAGTTTAGCAGCCAGACGTTCAGCCCGTTGCTGTTCTTGTTCGGCGACTTCCCCTGGCAAGAATACCAAGTTTTCTTGGGAGTCATAAAATCTTAACCACACTGCCGACTCTTGCAGAATAGTTCCTTCCCAAGTCCCTAACCATAGCTCTAACCTTTCGCACCACAACCATCCCTTATCATTTGGCTGCAACTCCTGATATTTAGAATTTTTCAGCTCCCATCCCTGTAATGACTTCGAGTCAATTTGTTGGGTTTGGGTTCCTCAACCCAACCTACATTTTTAGTATTCCAGTAGTAGACTGACACAGCTAAAACTGTGCATTAGGGAGTAGGGGAGTGGGGGAGTAAGGTAGGGACGTTGCATAAGGGCGTCCGTACGGGAGAAAGAATGTTGTTGGGTTACTCCTGCGGAGAAGCAAGCTACGTTCCATGCTTTGCTTCGCAATGCTAACGCAAACGCAATGCTAACGCAAACAACCCAACCTACATCTATTGCACCATTTAAGGTGTGTCGGTCCAGTAGGATGCGTTAGTAAAGCGTAACGCACCGTTAGGAATTGGGATGTTTGACTTTAAAACATGCAAGATGAGTTTTTCAACTTATATATAATAGTAGCGATCGCTCTCAATTTATCATTGATTATACCCTACTGTTTTTTCTACAAATTATGTCTGGGTAAGAGAAGCAAGGGAATATTAATAATAATCTTCTTCCTTGTTCCCTCTTCCTTCTGCTATAAGTAAATAAAGTTGTCTAGGATATAAAAACAACCTATGGCCTCAGATTTTGATAAATCTACAATTGAGTTTGTTGAAGCAGAAGTGAGCAAATTACTCAAAAATTTGCCTAACTTGAAACAGCAAAAATGGATTGGGCGATCGCTCTCTACTATAGTTAATATGGCAGGAGAAGAACTTGATCGCCTAGACTGGAAGATATTAGCTGCTTCTTTACAAGATATGGAAAAGGGTTTTCAAGCATTTTATCCCTACCGCCATATTCGTAAAATTACAATATTTGGTTCTGCACGAATAACTCCAGATACTCCAGAATATCAAATGGCAGTAGCATTTGCTCGTCGAATTACTAAACAAGGTTTTATGGTAATGACGGGTGCAGGTGGTGGGATAATGCAAGCTGGTAATGAAGGTGCGGGAAGCAATAAATCTTTTGGTCTCAATATTCAGTTACCTTTTGAGCAAAACTCTAATCAATTTATCGCAGGCGATAATAAATTAATTAACTTTAAATACTTTTTTACTCGCAAATTATTTTTCCTCAAAGAAAGTGATGCTTTGGTATTATTTCCTGGTGGTTTTGGTACTATGGATGAGGCATTTGAAAGTTTAACATTAACACAAACAGGTAAATATGGTCCTGCTCCTCTGGTATTAATAGATTATCCTGGAGGAAATTATTGGCATGACTGGAATGATTTTATTCATAAACAATTGCTGCGACGAAGGTTAATTAGTCCAGAAGATTGTAATTTTTATACTATTACTGATAATTTAGAATCAGCTTGTGAAGCGATCGCCAATTTTTATAGAGTGTATCATTCTAGTCGTTATGTAGGAGAGAAGTTTGTAATTCGTCTCAACTCAGAAATTTCACAAAAAGATGTAGATTTTTTGAATCAAGAATTTAGGGATATTTTGACTGTAGGAAAGATTGAAAAAAGTCAAGTTTTACCAGAAGAGTCAGAAGATGAAACTTCTCATTTACCACGTTTAATTATGTATTTTAACCAAAAAGATACTGGTAGATTATATCAAATGATTTCTGAGATAAATCAAATGGGAGAAAATACAACAGAATTAACTCATCCAGAGCATAAGTAATTAAGGTTTCTTTTTTAAGGAGTAGGGGAACGAGGGAGTAGGGGAGTAGGGGAGTGAGGGAGTAGGGGAGTAGGGGAGTGAGGGAGTAGGGGAGTAGGAGAGTAATTTTTTGGCTCAACTATGTATGTATGCAATCAAAATCCTAACTTTTTGATTTTTCGGGAACCGTGCATAAAGTAGCTCAAAACTAACTACTTTTTCCCGACCTAAAAATGTTAAAATCATTATCTATCAATGCTTTGATATTTAATCAGCAGAGCAATAATTAGGGTTGACTGAAAAAAGCAGAGTGTGGGAAGAAGAAATTTTCATACTCGGTAGAGACGTTGCATACAACTTCCCTACCTATTCCCTATTCCCTATTCCCTATTCCCTATTTTCAAACAAATAAACATCATCCTGTTCATAACTAAGCTGAAATTCTGAATTAACTTTTAGTTTATCTACTAATTTCCGCGAATATTCCTGACTACTTTTCCAACCGGGATAACGTACATTTACTAAGATATAATCATACTCAGCTAAAGCTTCATCTCTAGGTAACTCCTCTTCTTCAACAATTAACTTAATAAACTGACGATGACTTAAATGAGGACTAATTTCTGAAGTAGTTAAAACACCACCTTTTGTCTCAACTAAACTAATTGCTGTTCGTGCAGCTTGCCAAGTATCTAAATAATCTAAATAAATAGACCAAAAATAACCATATTTAGCTAAAGCCAAAAATCCGATGCAAGACCAAATTATGATAAATTTTGGTAAGCGGTTACTAACAATTGTAGATAAATTTTCAGCCTTATCTTCTTGAGGACGACGTAAATTCCAGAGCCAATACCATAAACCACATTTACCATCAGCAATAGTATAAATTACAGCCATTAATAAGAAAGGCAATATTGGCAAAGAATACTGATGAATTAAATCTCGTTGAGCATCAATATCAGAGAGAATATTCATAGCCAAAACTGGAGAAGCAGCTATTAAAGGAGTGAAATATTTAGGAGCAAGCCACCAAATTATCGGCATATTTAGCAATAATAAATATTCTAAAGTCTTGAGAGAAATTAATCTACCAAATACCAGTTCAGGTCTTAAAAAAAGATTCAATAAAATTTCTGGAATAGAGTCTCCTAAATATCGATAACGTCCGACTCCTCCAGGTGGCAGACCGTTCTTAAAATAAGGTATTAGTATCTCAGTAGCAATAATAAACCAAGCCGTACCAGCAAATAAAGCTATTGCTCCGCAGACTCGCTTTTTTTCATAGAAATATAACCAAAAACCCATAGCAGCAATTGGTAAAGATAAAGCAGCTTTGCATCCTAAAACCCAGATAATAGCTAAACAAAACCAGAAAATTTTATCTAGTTTTGCTGCTAAAATTGCTCCTAATATTGCTGGTAATGCCATTACCTCTGGATGAAAATCAAATAAGTTGAGATTAAACACCACTGGGTATAACAAATAGACTATTACTATGGCAAAAGCTTGTTTTTTATTTAACCCTGAATGACGGGCTAAACTCCAAGTAGGAAAAGTTCCTATTGCTAAACAAATTGCTTGTATTAGTAATAGGCAATAAACTGAAGGATAAATTTTATAAAATAATGCCACGGGATACATTGACCAAGCAGCATGATTGCCCAAATGATGTACTTCTAAAAAGGAAGAAAAAGGGGTTAAACCTTGACTTATTAAATAAGTAACTTGGTCATAAATTCCCATTTCAAAAGCAGAAGATTGAAATAATAAGTGACGCACACTGCTACAGATAAATAAAATTATGGCAGCAATGATAGTTATTTGAAGTAGAAAATCTGATTTTAATCTTTTGAGAATTAGCATTTTTAGAAGGAAGAAGGAAGAAGGAAGAAGTGAGGAATATTATAGCAATTATATTTCAGTTGTAACCCACATTCCACGGCAATTATTCACTATGTATAAAATCACCAGAATTATTATGGACTAACTAAAGTTATTTTTGATAGAATAGATGAGAGTTTACTTTTGATAGTTATAGTCGTTTCACTTTAGATTGAGACAAGTATTTTTGGCGATAAAATGTTTCATTCTTAAATTAAATTACTATAGTTATCCAATCAGTTTAACAATAATTTAGGAGGTAGCATGATTTGATTAGGGTTGATTTAGATACCAGTGTTTATAATCGTCCTTTTGACGATAAAACACAGAAGAAAATAGCCTGATAAAATGAAGTAGTTTTATTAATTTTAGGGATGATTAAAAATCAAGAGATTGAATTAGTTAACTCAGAACCGATATAATATGAAAATCTGTTTAATTCTAATCTAAGCAGGCAAGAAAAAATCACCTTTTAGAAAGAAGAAGGAAGAGGGAATAAGGAAGGAGGAAGAAAGAAAAGGGTAGAATAAAGAAGGAAAGTAGATGAGTCTATTGACTGATAACTGAAAAAGCTGATAACTGATAACTGAAATGGCAACCAGAAGAACTAACGAAAAAAAATTGATTCAAGAAGGACTTTTAATTCTTAAAGATCATTTAGAACCATTAAAATTTTTCCAATTTGTTGCCGCTTGTAATTTAGGAGAAGGAGATTATCTTGAGTTCAGAGATAAGCTATTTGAACATGAAACCCACGAAAGGTTGTATCAAAAAATTCTTGAATTTAGAAAAGCCAAAGAAATAATGAATAATTGATAATTGATAATGAAAAATATCTCTAATTAGGGTTTGGTGAATAAAGTATTTTGGTAAGGGTAGGAGTCATTTCAGTTAGCCTCCTCCGGAGGAACTGCGCAATTCAGTTAGCCTCATAAGGTCGTAACTGCGTTAACAGTTATCAGTACCCCCTACTGAAGTAATACCATTTCTCAAAAACTTTTCTACATTTGATTGAAGTAGGGGAGTGGGGGAAGGTAGGGACGTTGCATAAGGGCGTCCGTACAAACAAGAAGAATTAATGTTAAATTTCCTGAAACTAACAAAAAAGTAATTACCTTAGTTTAATTACTTAATAACTGAAGTTTTGTCCAAGTATAGCATTACTTTTGGGAATTGGTATAAGAGGCTTAAAATACTGAATTGGATATTTTTTTATCCCCTTAAAAGGGGAGGCTTGAGACCTTATTTATTAGTAAGGAGAAATAGTAATTACAAAGAAGGTAGTAAGAACAATTGTATAAGTAATTTTTCTGCGATAGTCAACATAAAATGCTAATTTTTTTAACCTGAAAGACTTAAAAGTTTGCACTTTAGTTTCAACCTAAAAAAACTAAAATCTTTACCTGTAAATGCTTTGATATTTAATCAGCAGGTAAGCATTCAGCTATTAGCAGTCAGCAGTCAGAACTCAGCTAATAGTGGAGCCAAAGTACAGGAGTAATTAAAATTAGTTGATGATCTTTTTCTTTGCTGATGCCTAAGAGCTGACCGCTGTTTGCGCAGCATTCCGCAGGAAATGCTTAGATCAGCAAACCCTAATTATCAATTATCAATTATCAATTATCCATTACTTCTTCTTTCCTTTGAAATACTATTACATCATTTTCTTGATAACTTAATTCCCATTTTTGATTATTTTGGAGATTTTTAGACAGAATAATACCTGCCTCTTCTGTATCCGGCCAAGGATGACGTAAATTCAAAACTACATAATCAAATTCATCTAAATTATCTGGTTCTGTTTGATTTAATAACTTTACCATTGAACGATGAGTAAAATGAGGTGCTAATCTATTATCTGTCAGTACACCTCCTTGAGTTTTGACATAATTAATTGCATTATTTGTGGCTTGCCAAGTATCAAAACTACCTACATAAGAAAATAAACTTGCTAAATTACCAAATAAGAGAAATATTAAAGTAGACCACAAAATAATTATGCGAGGATATTGAAAATTTGGTATTGGTAATTTCAGATTAAATTTAGGAATTTCTAACTTACTTACCCAAGTTGATTCTATTTGAATATTTTCATTTTCTGTTTGAGAAGCTGATGCTAAACAGGAAATTACTGTTAATAACAAAAAACTAATAGCAGGCAAAGAATACTGATAATCTAAACTTCTCTGAAATGATACTTCAGACAGAACATTCAACATAATTGTCGGAATAGTTGGAATGAGGGGGATAAGATTAGGTAAAACAGCTTTATTTGTCTGAAGCAGTGGAAATATTCCCCAAATTACAGGTAAAAATAAAACAAAAATATATTTGATAGTTTCCCAAGATAATATTTTCCCTAACACTGCTCCTGGTTGTAGCAAAATATTAATAATAATTCCTAAAACTGAATCTCCTAGATAACTATAACGTCCGACTCCAGCTACTTCTTCACCACTGAAAAAAGGAATAATTCCCTGAGTTACAACTATAAACCAAAAAATACCTAAACAAAGAGCAATTAAACCGCAAAACTTACGCTTTTCAAAAGTTAGTAACCACAAACCCATAAAAGCTACAGTTAAAGATAAAACCGCTTTACAACCCAACACCCAAATAATAGCAATACAAAACCAGAAAATACGTTTGAGTTTAGCTGCTAAAATGCCTCCTAAAATAGCAGGCAACGCCATAACTTCCGGGTGAAAATCAAATAAATTAATATTAAAAATTACTGGATATAAAAGATAGGAAATGGCGATCGCTACTGCTTGTCCTTGATTTAAACCCGCCAGTCTGGCCAAACACCAAGTAGGCCAACTTCCCAAGGTTAAACATACAGCTTGTATTAAAAGTAGCCAATGGACATCAGGATAAATCAGATAGAATAATCCTAGAGGATAGACAGCCCAAGCTGCATGATTTCCCAAATGGTGATACCCCAAAAAAGAAGAAATGGGAGATTCTCCTTGACTAATTAAATATACAACTTGGTCATAAATACCCAAGTCAAATCCTGTGGAGTAGAACAAAGCATGGCGTAAACTACCACAGACAAAGAAAATTAAGGTTGCTACAATTATTAGCTTATTCACAACAGGTGGTGGCAAAAGCTTCATATTTTTAAATCCCACATTCTGCACGTCAATTTGTAACAGAAAAAGTAGCACAAAGCACAAAAACTGGCGACATTCTAATTATTTATACCTCGTAAATTATGTTTATTGGTCTTTGTAAGAGTCAAATTATCAGGAAAATATTAAGTATGAATAATTAATTTATTTCTAGCTATTGGCGACCACTATTCCCTTCTGACTATAGGTCACCAATTTGACAGCTTTAAAACCTGACTACTTATTTTTTATACTAGGTTTTGAAGTACAGAATGTAGATTAAATATTATTTTTTTGCTCTTTTTCAACAAGTATTCCCATGATTTTTTCACTCATGTTCTGAATAGCTTATACCAATTTGAAAAAGGAATATTACAAATAATTTCAAACTATAATATTTGAAATTATTTCCTGAAATTACTGTAGTCTCAAAGTTTTGAGTCTATAAAATCTTAGTGCATGACTTTTTACTTCTTTGAAATGGTATTAGTTGGGATTTTTCACGAAGCTACAATACTCAGAAAGTGTTGAAACACAATTTTCAAACTGTTTCATTCCTTCTGCAATTGATGTAGAAGTTATTGTTTGTTCTAATTTTCTAGGATTTCTGACAATACGACCTGCTTTGATATTCTCTTTAGAATCACCTATTCCCGGTTTTCCTACTTTATTCGTTACTTTGTATTCCTCAGAGAATTCTGATTGTGTTCCCAGAACTTTTTTTAAAGCATCAAAAACTAAATCCGTCTGATTTAGTAGTTGATCGTAGGTAATTAGCAAACTGCGTTCTTTGTTATTAATTAACTTTGCATATCTTTCTAAAGTTGATAAGCGATTCAAATAGTACATTAATGCTTTTTCTTCACTCCAGTGTGGCTTCAGGTCAAGAATACTAGCTATTGTTCTCTCTGGATCTCTAATGAGAAATATACTATATAATTTTTCCGAAGTTAACAAGTTTTCATCTAAAAAAATCTTATTAAATAAAGCTTTATCAAGAATATATTTATGATTCATTCTCAATTTTTTTAAGTCTTGTAACCTGCGGATATTTTGGGTTTTACGATACACTTTAAATGCTAATTTATTCAAATCAAATTCAGAAGCATATTCAATGTGAGTTTCACCATATCCTAAGATTTCTCTATGAGAACTTAAGATATTAGATAGTAATGAAGAACCAGAACGCATATGGCTGAGAATAAAAATGAACTTGTATGGTTCAGATCTAAACATTACTCGGTATGGATCTTCAACTTGATTAATTCTCAAGTCATAATACTTATTAACCATGTCATTTTTAATAAGTCGGATAGATTGACGTATTTCCTTGATTAAATTACTCATATTTCACAGAAATAATTTTTTTATCTATAATAGCTTATTTAGAAAAGGCTGGCAAGCGGAGTAAGTTTTTAACTATCAGTTTTGATTGTCATTCTAGTTATAGTATATTGTCTTGATACTATAGAAGATTAAAGATTAAAAATTACATGATAAATACCATTATTTTTCAAGCCTTAATAATTCCTGAATAAGCCGTGATGATTGTAAAAATATGAGTACACGATATTTTGAAATATCAAATTTAAGCCACTCACTAGAATCTTATATCCTTCCTCGGTGAAAGCAAGAATATCTATAGAAAAGTAGATGTAATTCTTGATAAATCTGCAATGATTTGTAATTAGAATTTACAATAATGATTTCTATGTTAAAAATCTGAATAACTAAAATATATTACCGAAAAATAAAGGTATCAAGCCTTCTATTTCAAGATAAAAAAAGTGCTAGGATATTTCCTTATATTCAATTCCTTTACCGAAATATTGTGGTTTAAAGCCTCCCCTTTTAAGGGGATAATAAATAAAAATTTTCCTGTTCGTCAATCCTCTTCTTTTCAAGGAGAGGTAATTCTAAATTCTAAATTCTTAATTCTTAATTCTTGAAGGTTTTAACCATAGGTAATTATCCATTATCAATTAATGAACCTAGCAAAGTAGCTATTAACACAAAATGACCAATGAATCGTATAGTGGAATTGTGGACAACTTTCTCAAAAAAATATGAAAGCAATTACAATCTTGGGATCTACAGGGTCCATTGGTACTCAAACCTTAGACATTGTGACTCACAACCCAGACAAATTTCGAGTTATTGGGTTAGCTGCCGGAAGTAACGTAGAAATATTAGCCCAACAGGTCAGACAATTTCGCCCTCAAATTGTTGCAATTAACGATGAGTCCAAATTTACGGCACTAAAAGAGGCCATTGCTGACCTGGAACCTCAACCTCAATTGCTTGCTGGCCAAGATGGTGTTACAGAAGTAGCTAGATATGGCCAATCAGAAGCAGTCGTGACAGGTATTGTTGGTTGTGCTGGTTTATTACCTACTATTGCTGCTATTGAAGCAGGGAAAGATATTGCTTTGGCAAATAAAGAAACACTTATTGCAGCAGGTCCGGTTGTTAATCCCTTAATTGAAAAATATGGAGTAAAATTATTACCTGCCGACTCAGAGCATTCAGCAATTTTTCAATGTCTTCAAGGTGTACCTAAAGAGGGTTTACGCAGAATTATTTTAACTGCTTCTGGTGGTGCTTTTAGAGACTGGCCAATTGAGAGATTATCAAATGTAAAAGTGGCAGATGCTATTAAACATCCTAACTGGTCAATGGGTCGAAAAATTACTGTTGATTCTGCCACAATGATGAATAAAGGTTTGGAAGTTATTGAAGCTCATTATTTGTTTGGATTGGATTATGAAAATATTGATATAGTCATTCATCCTCAGAGTATAATTCACTCTTTAATTGAGTTACAAGATACTTCTGTTTTAGCTCAATTGGGTTGGCCGGATATGCGTTTACCTTTGCTTTACGCTTTATCTTGGCCGGAAAGGATTTATACTGATTGGGAACAGTTAGATTTAGTTAAAGCTGGAAGTCTAACTTTCAAGGAACCCGATAATTTGAAATATCCTTGCATTCAGTTAGCTTATTCTACAGGTCGTATGGGTGGTTCTATGCCTGCAGTTTTGAATGCAGCAAATGAACAGGCTGTAGCATTGTTTTTAGAAGAAAAAATTCCGTTTTTGGATATTCCTAAATTAATTGAATATGTATGTGAAAAACATAAGTCAAGTAATCAAGAAAATCCTAGTCTAGATGATATTTTAGCAGCAGATAAATGGGCAAGAAAAGAGGCTTTAGCAGCAACTAGCATAGTAAATAATTCTCTAACAAATGTAAACTTAGTTAATGTTGATGAAAATCAAACAGAAACAGAAACATCTACAACAACAGAAAATCAGCAGCCAGAATTTAAGACTTTTTATCAACGAGGATTAGCTAAATATGAACAACAGAATTATCAATCAGCTTTAGCAGAATTTAATCAGGCAATAGATATAGACTCTAGTCATGCAGATGCTTATATTTATAGAGGTGATGTTAAAGATAAACTAGAAGATTATGAGGGAGCAATTGCTGATTATAATGAGGCAATTAAAATAGATTCAACCCATCCAAAAGCTTATTATAGACGGGGAAATGTACTGCGAAAAGCTGGGGATAATTGGGGAGCGATCGCTGATTATAATCAAGCAATTAGACTAAATCCTAATTATACATCTGCAAAGCATCGGAGTCATATTCATGCAGACCCAGAAACTATAGAAAAATTGCTACAAGATTAAGTAGATATAATCATTTTTATAGAAATAGAAAATGATGATTTACTAAATTATTATCAGCAACATTTGAAGTGAAAAATAAATCAACTAAAAAGACTTTATTTAGGTAAATAATTGAGCAAAGATATACTAAGCTGAACTGAAATAATTATCTAATATTTCAACAACTATAGTAGTAAAAAATTAAGTTGTGAAATCCTGCAAAAATAGTTATATAGCAATATGAAATGATTCAGCAAAACAAACTGTAGGGGTTTGGTTTCCAAATCCCTTATGCGCTTGGGTTTGGAGACCAAACCCCTACTATAAAATAGACATCTCTAGAAAAAAGTAAAATTTCAAATACATAACTTTTCTATTTTGTCAAGTTTTATGTAAAGATGTTGATAAAGCATAGCTATAGCAATCCGCCCATGGTTTGCGGGTAATCAAAAAGTAGATAAAAAAACCGAAACTTCCGTCTGTTGCCTTCTGGAGCTGTTGCCTGTTGACTAAAAGCGGTAAGATTTTTATACACAAATAAAATAGGATTGCTATATTACAGGAGGTACTAATAACTAATAACTGTTAACTAATAACTAATAACTAATAACTGATAACTGATAACTAATCACTGATAACTGTTAACTAATAACTGATAACTGATAACTGATAACTGAATTATGTATACCACATCCGAAAACACAACCACAGTTATAGTAGCTTTGATTGCTCTAGGAATTCTGGGCTGGGGATACTACAGAGCTAGACCTTATGGTAAAACAGGCATTTTAGCCTGGCTACAATCAGTAGTATTAATGGCACCTTGGCTACTATTTTTTGCTCTATTTGCTGCGGGAATTTATATCAACTTAGTATTGATTCTATTTCTGCTAATAGCTTGTACAGCATTGTACATTTATTTGGGAAGGCAATTACGAATAATAGCAGCTCAAGAAGCAGAAAATAAACCCGATATTGAATCTATTAGTAACTCCTCAAAACCTGATTCGAGAGAAGAAATAACTAAATTACCAAATGTAGAGAAAATAGAAAAAGAGGAAGAGAAAAAAGAAGAAACTCTAGAATTTATTCCTATTCCAACTGAAGACTTGCAAAAAGTAAAAGACATTTTTGGTGTCGATACCTTTTTTGCAACTGAAACTATCCCTTATCAAGAGGGAGCTATTTTCAAAGGAAATTTACGGGGAGAACCAGAAACAGTTCATACTAAATTATCAGCAAAATTGACAGAAAAACTCGGCGATCGCTACCGACTATTTTTATTGGAAAGTCCGGAAGCTAAACCAGTAGTCATCATTTTACCAAGCAAAAGTGACCCTAAACCTGCCACTACATCCCAAAAAATTCTGGCAGTTATTCTATTGCTTGCTACTATTGCCACCAGTTTTGAAGCGGGTGGGTTATTGTTAGGTTTCGACTTTTTCAATGAACCTATGAGATATCAAGAAGCATTACCCGTTGTCATTGGTTTGTGGATAGTTTTGGCAGGTCACGAAATAGCTCACCAAGTCTTGGCAAAACGTCACAATGTTCGCTTTAGTTGGCCGCTCTTTCTCCCCGCTTGGCAAATTGGCAGTTTTGGTTCTGTGAACCGTTTTGAATCTATGATCCCTAGTCGAAAAGTGTTGTTTGATGTCGCTTTTGTTGGACCTGCTGCTGGAGGCATAATTTCTTTGGCAATGCTATTAGGGGGTTTATTGCTTTCCCACGAAGGTAGTCTGTTTCAAATGCCAGCAGAATTTTTTAGAGCTTCTGTTTTGGTGGGAACTCTAGCGCGAGCGATCTTAGGTCCGGCAGTACATCAAAATATAGTAGATGTTCACCCACTGGCAATTATGGGTTGGTTGGGTTTACTTATTACAGCAATTAATTTGATGCCTGCGGGTCAGTTGGATGGTGGTAGAATTGTGCAAGCAGTTTATGGTCGGAAAGTTGCAGGTAGAGCAACATTTTTCACTTTTGTAGTCTTGGCGATCGCTTCTTTGGTTAATCCTTTGGCGTTGTATTGGGCGATTATTATTTTGGTATTACAGCGAAATTTAGAACGCCCTTGTTTAAATGAATTAACTGAACCTGATGATGCGCGAGCTGCTTTGTGTTTATTAGCTTTGTTTTTGGCGATCGCTACTTTGTTCCCTCTAACTCCAGGTTTAGCTGGTAGGTTGGGTATTGGCGGTTAGTGGGGAGTGAGGGAGTAGGGGAGTAGGGGAGTCAGGGAGTGGGGGAGTAGGGGAGTGAGGGAGAAATTAGAGCATAAAATATATTCTTATTCGGCGTTGGTGAATAAAGGTATGAAAATAAAAATTGAACAATCTCAAATATTTCTTATTCAATAGTTTAAGAGTTACCCAAAAATACAAATCATACTCTAATTTACCAACGCCTCTTATTCTTTTCTCCTGTCTAGTATCACCTCTAGTTAATTAAGGATAATAAAAGTTTTCTCCTAAATTTCTCAAGCTTACTACTGTCTCCCTCCTCTGTACTAAACTAATTGTAAAAATAACTATGATTACAGAAACACAACTAAATTTAGAACAATTCTTAGCTTTTCCAGAAGAGGATATTACTTATGAATTAATTGATGGAAAAATACAACCTAAAATCTCTCCTAAAAGATTTCATTCTCGCTTAACAGGTACTCTTTATCTAGTTCTTACTAACTGGAGTAAATCAAAAGGAGAAGTAGGAATAGAATGGGGAGTTACTCTAGCAAAAAATGGTAAAGATTGGGTTCCCGTACCCGATTTGTTATATATTTCTTATGAGAAATTACCTCTAGAAAGATTTGAAGATGAACTGTGTCCGTTTCCTCCTGAATTAGCTATTGAAATTATTTCTCCTGGTCAATCTTTTGGCGATTTAAGTGAAAAAGCTACAGATTATTTGAATGCAGGAGTTTTGAGGATTTGGATTGTAGATTCACAAGCAAAAAGCATTACTATTTTTTATCCTGATGCTCCGCCAAAAACTAAACGAGGGGAAGAACTTTTGGGAGATGAAATTTTACCAGAATTAGAAATAACTGTTGAACAAGTTTTTCAGCAAGCAGGGTTAGTTTGAAGTCAAAAGTTAAAAGTTAAAAGTTAAAAGTTAAAAGTAATAATAAAATAATGAACAATGGATATTGGTAAAACTCTTGAAAGTTGTAATTAATTCCTCAGAAGGAAAAATAGAAATAGGTAATAAAGATGACTTTTATCAAAATATAGTCTAAATTTAATTGAGAATTTCCTGTTCTATTTTTGAGCCTGTATTTCGTGATGTTTAGGAGATGAATTTCACTGAAAAAATACTGTTCAGACAGGGTGGAAATTAGGGAGCAAGATGCTCCCACTCTCAATCAGATTTCAACACCTCTAGCTTCTTCAACTTGAAGGGTATCAGGTGTTAAATGTCGCCATCTAAATCTTTGGGAAAATTGATTTGATTTCCCTTCCACAACATCTGCTGCAATTTCTCCTAATAAAGGCGCCATTTTAAATCCATGACCGCTGCCACCGCTACTAACAGAAAGACCTTTAATTTCTGGATGGTTATCTATCCAGAAATGTCCGTCAAGGGTATCAGTATATAAACATCTACGAGTATAGACTAAAGGTGCATCTACCAGTTCGGGGAAAGTCATCTTCAGAAAAGACCGCATATTTTCCACTTCTTCATCCTTAATTTGGCGATCGCTATTTTCAGGATGAATAGCTACGCCACTAGAATGTTTGGCTATCTTGACAACACCATATTTAGGCAAAAAGGGAAAACCATACCACCCAGAATTAGAAATATCGGCAGCAAAAACACTCAAATAAGGTGACGAAAAATATTTGGGGTTTTGAGGTTTTAGCCAAAACACGGGATGACCAGTCACTTTCATGTAAGGTTGTAGCTCTGGCAAAAGATAGGGAGTATTAGCACCTGCTGCTACCAACGCATGACCGCATTGGAAGGTATTTCCCTCTCTAGTTTTGACTCCTTGTAGTTTTCCGTTTTCTACAATAAAACTTTCTGCGGTTTGCTGTTGATAAATTTCTACACCTAAAGAACTAGCATACTCAGTTAGTTTTTCTACTACCAAGGAAGATTCTACATATCCTGCTTTGGGATTAAAATTTGCATCTATGTAAACCGAAGTATTCACCTCCGGAAAACGTTCTTTGATACCTTCAGCATTTATTCTGTCTGGAGAATAACCACTTTCAATAAGGTTTTGATAACTAAATTTTTCAAAGCTGTGGCGATCGCTTTCAATTTTATCCTTGCACAGCATTAAAAAACCTACCTCATGGTACAACTCTTCCCCAAAAAGTTCATTCCATTCTTTCCAGCGCTCAATAGATATTTCTGCCATACGGAAATATTCTCGATCGCTACCATATTCCAGACGCACAACTTTAGTAATATCAGTAGAAGCTGCCAGATGATGGGGAATAGTATCTGGGTTAATAACTGCCACCTTATATTTTCTTTTTCCTAATTCTACAGCAGCAGTAATACCAAAAATTCCGCTACCTACAATTAGAAAATCATATTTTGTGTTGGAATTTTTCATTAGTTTCTATAAGTGTTAAAGATATAACCATCCTAAATAAATTGTAACATTTTGTCGTAGGGGTTTGGTCTCCAAATCCCTACAGTTTTTTCTCACGAATGATTTAGTAAATGTTCCAGCAAATAAATCTAGAATTGGATCGCCAGCATTACTACTTGCTTTAAGAATTCTTTGTTGAGGTTTGAAACCTGTAATACCATGTCCGGTTGAACACTTATAATTAAGGGAGTAGGGGAGTAGGGGAGTAGGGGAGTAGGGGAGTAGGGGATAAATTAAAATATATCCTCTCGATCACCAAATATTTTATTTATACCATTACATCCGGACATGATATAAAATCTCAATACATGACTTTTGACTTTTGCGTTTTAACTTTTCACTCCTACAATATCTGTGACAAAAACTTCCGGGTACGCTCTTCTTTCGGGTTTTGGAAAAATTCCTCTGGAGTCGCCTCCTCTACTAACAACCCATCCGCCATCAACACTATTCTATCTGCTACCTCCCGTGCAAACCCTACCTCGTGAGTCACCACTACCATTGTCATTCCCGAATCTGCTAAACTGCGCATAACATCCAAAACTTCCCGCACCATCTCCGGATCTAATGCGGAAGTCGGTTCATCAAATAACATGATTTTTGGCTGCATAGCTAAAGCACGAGCGATCGCCACCCTTTGTTGCTGACCCCCCGAAAGTTGACCGGGGAATTTTTTTGCCTGTTCCAAAATACCGACTCTTTCCAAAAGTTGCATTGCCACTTCTTCCGCTTTAACTTTTGGCCATCGACGCACCCAGATGGGGGCTAAAGTCACATTTTGCAAAACTGTTAAGTGAGGGAACAAGTTAAACTGTTGAAATACCATTCCCACTTCCCGACGGATAGTCTCAATATTTTTCAAATCGTGGGATAAATTAATACCATCAACAATAATGCTACCTTTTTGAAATTCTTCCAAAGCATTAAAAGTACGGATAAAAGTAGATTTACCAGAGCCACTTGGCCCCATAATTACTACCACTTCCCCACGTTTTACTGTGAGACTTACTCCACGGAGAACATGAAAATTATTGCTATACCATTTCTCGACATCTGTGGCAATAATTCCGATATTGGCATCTATTGTTGTTTCAGTTTTTTGTGTTTCTATTTGTGTCATTTTCATTTTTAGGGAATAGGGAATAGGGAATAGGGGTTAGTATTAAATAGAAATAAGATTATAATATTTTGTAGCAATCCTCAATGGGATTAAATCAAATTAACTGAAAAATTCTTATCTCTACTCTATCATTTTAACTTTTGGTAATTATTATACTTCATAGTTAAATTCTACTTAGCTCTGCTTAATTACTTCTTCCAATATATTACTTATAGCAGTTTTCATGTTTTTTAGAGTACAGATATTTGGGTTTAAAGGAAGAAGTAAGAAGGAAGAAGGAAGAAGTAATGCAAGTCAACATGAGTGAAAACTGCTATAAATATCCTATTTCTACACTCTGGTAAAAACGTTCTATAATGGTTGGCAAATTTATAATTTATTCTATGCAATTAATTAATATATTTTTCGACTATTATATTCACAGACTATTGCTTTTGTGCATTTTTTCTAACTTTTTCGAGTAATTTATCCTTACTTTCAGTAGATTTAATGAAATATAGGGATATTTTTCTATTTTATCAGTATCTAAAAAAAACTTTTTGAAATCCGTTGTTTCTGTAACCTGAAAAAATCTACCTAATGGCTTCATTACAAAATCTATGCCCCCATCATTAGCATTAGTTCGCCCTGTTTTGTATAATTTTAAATTTTCTTGTTGTATATCTTCTAGATCAAAACCAAAAAACACAGTCTGTTCGTGGTAATAATATTTCAAAATACTATAGCTAAAAATTTCAAACAATCTTGCATCTATTTCGGTAAAAGTGTAACAATAAAATCAACAGCTTCATGTTGATTTACTTCTGTTAATTGACTTATTTGCTGGCAAGATTTAATGAATTCTTCAAAAGCATTTGTTTTTGTCGAAATATACAGCTCAATTATTTGAATAATGATTTTAGCCAGATTATAAGTTTCTTCTTCAATTACACAAGTTAGCAAATTTTCATTGAACCAATATCTGTGAGTACCTACTAATTATTGTGAAAAGCTAGTATTTTTGTTTTTTCTCTTCTTTACTATTCCCTGTTCCCTATTCCCTATTCCCTAATTAATGAGTAGTATTTAATTTTTTCTCCAACTGCCGACTACCGACTGACATGGCATAACAAATAATCCAAAAAATTATGCCATTAAATAAATAAACCTCGGCATAATCTCCTAAAAATTGGGGTTGAGCTAAAACCGAACGACTAATACCCAATAATTCTACTAATCCTACAATTGATAATAAAGTTGTATCCTGAAATAGACTAATAAATTGACCAACAATTGATGGAATAGCAACTTTTAAAGCTTGAGGTAAAACAATCAATCCTAAACTTAATGGAGTATTTAAACCTAATGCTTTTGCCGCTTCATTTTGACCTCTAGGTACAGATTGTAAACCACCTCTAACATTTTCTGCTAAATAAGCAGAACTAAATAAAGTTAATCCTAAAATTGCCCGTAAAATTCTATCAGGTCGCATTCCATCTGGCAAAAATAGGGGAATCATTATTTGCCCCATAAAGAGAATTGAAATTAAAGGTAATCCACGAATAATTTCAATATAACCAATAGAAAATATTCTAATTACTGGCAATTTACTTTGTCTACCTAAAGCTAATAAAACTCCTAACGGAAAAGATAAAAAAATGCTAACTACAGCCATTAAGATAGTTAGCATTAAACCACCCCAGTCATTTGTAGATACAGATTTTAATCCTAATCCACCTCCGATTAACCAGAGAATTAATAGAAAAGCAATAAACCAAGCAAAAGAGAGATATTTACCTAAGTTGCTATTTTTTTTGCCTAATTGTTTTCCTATCCAGGCAGTAGCAATAACTAAAATTACCATTCCTACAAGTAATAGTTTAAATGGTATAGCTACAGGAATGAGTAACATAATAGCTGGTAAAACAGCGATAAAAATTAATACGGGTAAAGTAAATAATGTAGCTGATTTTCTGACAATAATTCCCCAAGAAAAACCAGAAAAACTAGAGATGATACCAACTATTAACCAAATGCGCCAATATTGGTCTCTTGGATATCTACCCACCATTAATAATGGCAAGTTAACTTTGATAACCTGCCATTCCGCTTCTGTTGTTGCCCAGGAAATAAAGTTAGTTATTGCGCCAAAAATTAAGCCGAATAAGACTAGAGTGAGTAAGGTGTTGTACCAGGTACTAAAAAAATTTTTTCTCAGCCATTCTATAGAATTACTTTCCTGAAATGGTGGTGCGGGGGATTGATTTGTATTAATGGTTTTCATAGCGTTATTGGTAATAGGTAAAAGTTATCAAATATTATATTTATTAATAATCAATACAACAGTTATAGTTTTTTGTTTACAGGAGTTATCAGATAAATCCTAATTTTTTTCGATACTTATGTTAACTCTAACTAAGTGGGTTTCATCATTGGGGGGCGGGTTTATTTAACTAAATGTGAAAACTCGTTAACTTAACTGAGAAACCCGCCCCTACTATTGTTAACTCTAACTGCTCTAATAAAAAGATTTTTTAGTTCATTAACTCAGGTTCAACCTTTAACAATATTAGGACTTACGCACGCGAAACCCGGTTTCTACGAGAAATCCTTGTTTTGACTAATAGAAGTCTACGATAAACCGGGTTTCTAGGTTCACCTGCGTAAGTCGTGAATATTTCAAAAGTGTTTATTCTGACTCCTGACTCCTGACTCCGACTAATATTATCTTTCTGTTAATTGAACACTTTTATTTAATAAATTCATACACAATGAAATTGTCAAATTTATAGAAAGATAAACTACCATTAAAATGATAAAGACTTCAATTGGGCGACCTGATTGATTATAAGTAGTATTAGCCACAGCATATAAATCTGGATAACCAATAGCTATTGCTAAACTAGAGTTTTTTGCTAAGTTCATATATTGACTATTTAATGGTGGAATCATCACTCGTAATGCTTGAGGAAAAATCACCAACCTCATTACTAAACCAGACTTTAATCCTAAAGACTTAGCTGCTTCCCATTGCCCTTTCGGTACTGCTTGAATCCCAGAACGAACAATTTCAGCAATAAAAGCACCTGTATAAAATACTAATCCTACCAGTAAAGCTGAAAGTTCTAATGTTAAATTTAATCCCCCTTCTGTACCTCCTGTTTCTGTTGCTATAGGTGCTTGCCAACCCAAAGCAAATATAATAATAAATACTGCAATAATTCCCATACTAATTAAAGCAATAATTTGTGGTTGACCAGATGCTGCTTTTTCTGTTATTAATTTATTGCGCCATTGCCAAATAAATATGGCAGCGATCGCTCCTAAAACTAATACTATTAACCATAACCAAACATTCAAAGTATTTTCCGGCCAAGGAATAGCTATTCCTCGTTTACTCATAAATATTGGTCCGGGTAATTCTAATTTTTCTTGTGGTCTAGGCAAACTGAAAAAAACTGCAAAATACCAGAAAAATAATTGCAATAATAAAGGAGTATTTCTGACAACTTCCACATAAACTCGATTCAAATTCCGCAGTAACCAATTATCAGAAAAACTAGCAATACCTGCTAATATTCCGACTATTGTTGTGAAGAAAATTCCTAAAATCATTACTCGTAGAGAATTAACTAAACCTGCTAATAATACTTGAGTATAAGGGTCTTTTGGTTTGTAAGGAATCAAGCTTTCACTAATACTAAATCCTGCTTCATTATCTAAGAAACTAAAGCCAAATTTTGTACCTTGTTGTGCTAAATTTCGGCTGAGGTTGCTAATCATTATAGCTACAACCGCAACAAAAATTACTATGGCAAGAACTTGTAAAGCAATACGCCAAAATCTATCATCTCGCCATAGGGGAATTTTTTGATTTTTGTCGTCAATCATAATTTTAGGGAGTAGGGAGTAGTTATAATGAATAATGAATAATTAATAATTAATAATTAAGAGATTGAATGTATCAGGAAATATAAAAAGGAGATAGGGAACACTTAACTGGGAACAGGTATGGAGGTCCGAAGAAATTAAGACAACTATTTGTAACTTAAAAATCTAGTAATATATGTACCTTTCCACGTCTGGTATTTACCGAATAATTAAGGTTTAAAGCCTCTCATGATCAAGGAGAAACAATGAATTTATTTTCCTTTTATTCAATGCTATCCGTTTTAGGGAGAGGTAATTATCAATTATCCATTATCAATTATCAATTATTGACAGATTTCAATCTCTTGAAGTCTTACCTCTTTTAGATTTTAGTCACTTCGCGTCCTCTCTTAATACTTGTTTTACCCAATTATTAATTATTAATAATTAAATAATTCGCGCCTTGAAGCCTCCCCTTTTAAAGGGAAAAAAAGTGCTAGGATATTTCCCGATATTCAATTCCCGTGCGGTTTTAACCAGAGGTAATTATCAATTATCCATTATCAATTATCAATTAATGAAAAACAGTTTCTCACAATTTATAATAATTATTACTTTATCAACAAGAGCATTGGGTAAAAGGAATTTTTTTTCTTTTTTCTCCATAAATGGAGAGACTTTAAACCTTAATTGTTCAGTAAAATTTTATCGTAGGGGTTTAGTCTCCAAACCCCATCTAATCTATTTGTTTCAGAAGGGGTTATTTTTCTAACTTGTCAAGTATGTACAAAAAATAAAAACTGTCAAGAGCAAATATATCCACTTCTGCATAATTTTTATTCAATTTCCTGCCGATAGATTTTCATCTCCGTCAATTTATCAAAATAATTGAGTCTAACACCCTGTCTTAATTGGTGAAATATTTTTGGCAAGTTGTTGAAACTCGCCATTACAAAAACAACTTCTAAATTCTAAATTCTAAATTCATCAAAGACTTGGGAAATTGAGTGTAGATTAATTCCCAAATCTTTGCTGTTGTGAGTTTCTTGTTAACGGAAAGGTGGAGAATAAAGCAACCCACCATTTTTCCATAAATCATTCAGACCGCGCTCTAACTTAAATTGAGAATTGTCTCCTAAGTTACGATCATAGACTTCCCCATAATTACCAACTTGCTTAATTACACGATATGCAAAATCATTACTCAAACCTAAACCTTCACCTAGGTCTCCCTCTACTCCTAAAAAGCGTTTAATTGTAGGGTCTTCAGAATTTTGCTTCAAGTCATCTACATTTGCTTGGGTAATACCTAACTCTTCAGCTTCTATCAAAGCATAAGTTACCCATTTTACCACATCAAACCAAGCTGAATCATTATTTTTTGTTACTGGACCTAAAGGTTCCTTTGACATAGTAACGTCCAGAATCACATGATCATTTGGACTTGGTAGGGTACTACGGCGACTTAATAATTGAGATTTATCAGAAGTCATCCCGTCACAACGTCCCTCCGCATAAGCTGCATAAGCTGGGTCTGCTTGTTGAAATGTTAATGTCTCAGCTTGTACATTTCTTTGCCGGAGATTATCTGTTAAGTTTAATTCTGTAGTTGTTCCTGCTTCCACACAAACTGATTTACCTTGCAATTCCTCTAAAGATTTAATCCCACTATCACGACGAACCATCATCCCTTGTCCATCATAAAATGTAGTGGGGGCAAATTCTAAACCTACGGTTGTATCTCGGCTAATAGTCCATGTTGTGTTCCGAGATAGCATATCTACTTCTCCACCGTTAAGAGCAGTAAAACGCTCTGTTGAATCTAAGTTACGATATTCTACAGAATTTGGATCGTTAAATAAAGCTGCAGCTACTGCCTTGCAGATATCTATATCTATTCCTGAGTATTTACTATTCTGGTCTACAAAACTGAATCCAGGAATACCGCCCTCTACACCACATATTAATTTGCCACGATTTCTGACAATATCTAAACGACTGCTGGTTTGTTGACTTTCTTGGCCAGCTCCTGTTTGGTCTGATGTGCCTTCACCTTCGCAAGCTGTTAGTGGCACTACCATTAAAATAGCTGCTATTAGAATAGATCCCCATTTTTGCATAGTTTATTCTGATTTTTTTATTTTGAAAAAAAGTGATCTACTCAAAGCTACCATAGTGTCAAGCTTGGCGATCGCTTCTGGAAGCTCTCAAGCAACTACTTTCCATATTTTTTTCCTGTCGATCTTAAATAGTTTTGATTTTTAATTTTTACTTTAAATTAAAACTTATACTGATAGTGAAGGTTCACTTTCCAAACGTTCCTCAGCTAAATCCCTAATTAAGGACAACCGAGATTGGATGTATTCGTTAATTAAATCTGCTTCTGTACAATTTAGGGTACTTCTGTTTTTCAACTGTTTGATTAACCACTGAACTAAGGTGGCATCATCCAGTGATACTAAGGTTGTAGGTTGGGAGTTTTCTACTACAGACCAAAGCTGACGTAACATTGTGGGAGTCATAGGAACCTCCATATAAATTTCATATTCGTCTTTCTTTAGAGAATTGGTCAAGAATACTAATTAAGACGTATCCTTCAACACATATTTCCCCAATTTTGTGTTTCCTTAACCATTCTTTTATATTTACTAAATAATAACTGAACTCTACTCATATAAGAGGCACTTACACATAATAAGTTACAATTATTACTAATATCTTTACAAACTGATGTGTTTCTTTACTTATTTTTGATGGAACTTAATCAGGTTGAGCAGATTTATAAAATCCCTTCAGTGCTTTACCTTCTAGTGTTATACTTACCAACCTTGACCAGCTTTAAATATTTCAGTGGTTTTTCAATGGTAAGTTTTTGTACTTGATATTTGGCTTCAAAATCTGAAATTTAAAAGAAGTTTATCATCTACTTACATATTTTTTCGACAAAAAAAGTAGTATTTTATACAAAAATCTACAAGAAGTAATATCATGTCTGGTTGAATAGTTATAAATAACTAATCATTTCAGTTACCAATTTTCACCACCTCTGAATTGAACTTCTGACTTCACATTATTATCCGGACATCATATAATTTCTTGAGCCACCCTTTGTATTCTGTCCAATTCTAAATCGGAAAGATAATCTACACACCAATTAGCCAAACGTTGCAGCATATGAAAAGGATAAGTATGAGCAACACCAACCACAGGTATGCCAGCCAGTTTAGCAGCTTCAATACCCGAAAAAGTATCCTCAATTACTAAACATTCTGAAGGCTGGAGATTAATGTCTGTATATTGTTGATTTAAAGTATCTACAGCTAACAAATAACCATCAGGCTTTGGTTTACTGGCCTTAACATCATCTCCACCAATAATTACCGGAAAATAATCAGCTAAATTAGCTTTATTTAAAACTAATTCTACTTCGCCTCGCATAGCACCAGTAACCACAGCCATCTTCAAATTAGCTTGAGAAACCCGATAAATAAAATCTACCGTATCTGAATAAATTGGTAACTCTTCAATACTTTCTAACTGTTGTTGATAAGCTAGAGTTTTGCGTTTGATTAACTGTTCTAAATACCCTTCATTTACATATCTACCTCTTTGGGCTAATATATCTTTCAAACAAGCACGATCACTTCTTCCTAAACAAAATTTGTGATATTCTCCTGGTTTAAGCAGCAGATTTTCATCAAGTAGCACTTGTTCTATTAATTTTTCGTGCAGAAATTCATCATTAATAATCACACCATTAAAATCGAACAAAACAGCTTTGAGAGTCATTTCAGTTATCAGTTATTAGTTATCAGTTAAGTAAGCATTCAGCCGTCAGCTGTCAGCTATCAGCTTTTAACCCCTTGAATTGTATGAGTTTAAAACCCAAATTCTTCGTTTTTATGTATCAATTTTTTGGTTAAAAATATACTATAAATCAAAGGAATTCTTAGTTCATTCATTAAAAATATGTTTGCGTAGCATTCCGTAGGAAGAGCTAATTACTAATAGCTGTTTGCGCAGCATTCCGCAGGAAATGCTTACTCAGTTAACAAGTACCTCTTGCTTAAACTTGCTTAAACTAGAGGCTTAAAATGTAAGCATTCAGCCGTCAGCCGTCAGCTATCAGCTATTGGTTTTAGTTGACAAGAAAAGCTTTATTAATTGTCTTACTACAAAAGCTGTTTCTCTTGCTCTTAAGGTCTATTTTAATTGAAAAACTGTCCTTAAAGAGAGCTGATGGCTGACAGCTAATAGCTGTTTGCGCAGCATTCCGCAGGAAATGCTTACCTTAAAATACTAAAGTTTATTTTTTTCATCCCATATCTAAGAGGAGGTTATTGACCTAATTTTTTGGTCATAATATTGTTGTAAGTAGTTGTACTTTTAGGAGTTTTCTAGTTGAGATAGGAAACAGAGAATAGAAAATAAATAGGATGTGTAATTAATTTTGCTTATGAACTTAATAAATGCTAATTGCTCTAATAAGCAGGAGCAGGAAAATTACCACTATCATTATCCCAATTTGGTAGATTATGCTTTAATTCTGGTATAATCTCATCTCGATCTAAAAGTGGCTTAACCCCACTACTGACCTGATGGAACCACCATATATCCTGAGTTTCCACTGCACCAAATCCCGCAGCCCCTAACCAAGCATCAATATTACCTTTAGCATAAGACTTAATATAAGGTTCCTCAAAGATTTCTGTCAGCCAGTCACTTTGTCGTAAAGTTTTTTGGTTGCCGTCCAGAATCACAACTTGGCCTCCAACTATTAATAGTCGAAAAATTTCCTGTAAGATGCCTCTTGATATTTGTGGTGGAGTTTCATGGAATAATAAGGCCATCGTTACTAAATCAAAGGAAGCATCTGGAAATCCTGTTTTTTCTGCATTTTCATGTCGCCACTGAATATTTAACCCTGCTGTTTTGGCTTTAGCTTCTGCACAGACAAGCATATACGGTGATAAGTCTATACCAATAACTTCTGCTTGGGGAAATGTCTGTTTCAGCATCAAGGTCATAGAACCTGTGCCACATCCTAAGTCTAGTATACGTCTTGGTCTAACCTGAATTGCATCAACTAAAGATTTTCTCACCCAAGTTTCATTGGGAGGCAAAGCATACTGGGTAATAGGGTCATAAGTAACTGCTGCACCTATAGTTAGATAACCTCCTTCAATACCGTGAAAATTTCCAGAGGTATAATATTCAGGATAAACTACGGTAGGATTGGTGAAGCGATCGCTTTGAGTCTCCCAATCTATACTACTGCGGAACCGTTTCATAGCTTCTTGGTCAATCAAAAAGTTGTTGACCAATGGTGAAAGAAATTTCTGGTATATTGTATCTTTTCTAACTGCCATCAAATTTTTCTAATTTTGACATCCTCCGGATGTTGGGCAACTGCAATAATGCGATATTCCCAAAACTCACTATTTAGGTTTGTTGCTTTTCGTCCACCTGCTTTGAAAAAATTTTATTTTAATTTGTCTGCTACTTCCTTTAATTGTTTGACAATTTCTTGGTTTTGGTTACTTCTAGAACCATAAAGTCTAGCAGAAAATACTCTAATTATTTCGAGTACATCTGGAGCTAAAACTTCTTCAAAGGTAGAATCCTCGGAACGATTAATAATTACTATTTCTGTACCAAATATTTCACACAAAGTAAATATCAAGTCACTACCAAATCTCAGCAGTCTGTCTTTATTAGTTAAGACTAATCGTTCTACTTGCTCTGAGCATATCAGTTTTATTAACCTAATCAGTCCTTTTTTACGATAATTTAAACCACTACCTAAGTCTGATATAACTTCAAAAGACCAACCTTGTTTAGCACAATATGCTTCTAAAACTATTTTTTGGCGTTCTAAGTCATCTTTTTGGTCGTAGCTACTAACTCTGGCATAGGCAACGGTTAAAGAATTATCTTGTTTGTTACCGATTAAGTTAGATACAGTAAATCGTCGATGACCACCTTCGGTACGGATTGATTTTATCCGTCCTTCAGTTTCCCATCGTCTAATTGTTTTTGTTGAAACTCCTAGCAGTTCTGCTGCTTGAGATACTGTTAATAAGTTAGACATTAATCCAGTATATCACAATAAATATTTAGTTATGTCTAACTTTCATCTAATTATTTTAATACTTAGTGCAATAAATGTAGGTTGGGTTGTTTCGCTAACGCGACATGTAACGCGAACTTCGTTGCGCAGCATGGAACAAAACCCAACAAAAGTCCTTCTCTCGTACGGACGCCCTTATGCAACGTCCCTACCTTACTCCCCCACTCCCCTACTCCCTAACGCACCATTTAAGATGAAACAATACAGTAGAAACAAACCAGTAGGGTGCGTTAGACGGCTTAAATTGAGACGATGAAAGGGATTTAGTAATCCGTCGTAACGCACCATTTTATAGCAGTTTTCACTTAGGTATACCAAAGTAGTAGGGACGTTCCATGGAAGGTCTCTACAAGGTTTTTTGTTCTTAGGAGTTTGTTCCATCTTCTTGAAAACCGCTATAGGTGTGTCGGTCTACTAAATTAAAGACTTAATATTTTTAGGACTTACGCAGAGGCGCTATATATAGCGCTCAAAACTATTGCGCAACAGTTTTTTAACTCTATACATAGTACCTTTGCGTAAGTCCTGATTTTATTTTATAGATACCCTCTAAGATATTTTCTTTTGTAAGGCTGTTTTGGCAATTTTAGTAACATAAATAGTTACAGCAACTGTGGCGACTAGACCAACTCCGTAGAGAACCCATTCTGCTGTGCTGCGCGAGCCACTTTCTGTTCCCAAAGTTGCCAAACTTCCAGCTAAGGAACCCAGATATACATACATTACTGTACCTGGCATCATCCCAATCCAAGATGCCAAACAATAGTCCCGCAGAGAAACTTGGGTTAGACCAAAAGCATAGTTAAGCAGGTTAAAAGGAAAAATCGGAGATAAGCGGGTTAGGCCAACAATTTTCCATCCCTCATCAGCCACAGCTTTGTCAATGGCCTGAAATTGTTCATTTCCTTCTATTTGTTTGGAAACCCAACCTCGTGCTAGATACCGACCGACTAAGAAGGCACAAGTTGCACCTATAGTTGAGCCAATAGAAACGTAAACGGAGCCAAAAAGAGGACCGAATAATACACCTGCGCCCAGGGTTAGTAGTGAGCCAGGTAGGAATAAAACGGTAGCTAAAATATAGATAATAATAAAAGTTATGGGACCCCAGGGGCCAAGTGTATCAATCCAATTTAAGGCATTTTCCAATAGTTGTTGAGCATTAAAAAATTTCTGAGCAACAATTAGGATAATGGCGACTCCAAACATAATTAATAGTGGTTTGATTAGCTTGTTTAGTTTTGACTTTTTTTTAGTTGTTTGTTCTAGGTCGTTCATTATATATAAGCTTGAAAAATATCTTTGTACTAATTGATATTATAATCATTTGACAACTAAAAATTTTGTTTTTAAGTAGAATTTCATCAGATTATTATCTGATTTTCATAATTATTTTACTACAGTTTTTAGGAATGTATAATTATCAAATATATCCTGAGAAAAAAAACAGATCAAAAAGATTGAATTTTTACAGTTTATTTTGATAAATTTCATTTGAGTTGATTATATGAATTTAGAATGCGCGAATTTATAATTCATAATTATTAAATTAAGAAATTGTAGTGGTTTTCCAGAAATGTTGAATACAAAACTTCTGCCTTCTACCTTGAAGCAAAAATGTCTATACTCTATATTAATGAAAACTGCTTTTATTATAAAAATAATTATCAAAAAAGTTTAGGTATTTTTGTCTTTTAGTATGACTGAATTTCAGTTATTAGCTAGTATATTTCAATGGTGCGTTACGACGGACTGCTGAATCCCTTTCATAGTCTGTAGTTTAAGCCGTCTAACGCACCCTACTGGATTGTTTCACCTAAAAATGTGCATTAGGGAGTAGGGGATTAGGGGAGTAGGGGAGTAGGGGAGTAGGGGAGTAGGGGAGTAGGGGAGAAAGAATGTTGTTGGGTTACTCCTGCGGAGAAGCAAGCTACGTTCCATGCTTTGCTTCGCAATGCTAACGCAAACGCAATGCTAACGCAAACAACCCAACCTACTGCCATGTCAAGCCTTAGATGTTACTTTAGAAAAATGGTAGGATGCTGATTTTTCAAAGCTTTTACTTAAAAATCTAATACACCATTTAAAGCTTGACACGACACTACATCTATTGCACCATTTAAGGTGTGTCGGTCCACTACAATTTTGTTAATAATTCTAAATTCTAATAATTCTAAATTCTAATAATTCTAAATTCTAAATTCTAAATTCTAAATTCTATTCATCACACAGACTTCTGTCGCTCTCCTCGACTTCCCCATTAGTCTCCAGATAATCTCTTACCCACTTACAACCATAAGCGAGTACATCCTCAAAGGCGATCGCACGATCCAAATCCCACAAAATCACCATTTTATCTTCCCCTGCCGAAGCTAGAGTTTTGCTATCTGGACTAAAAGCAAGTCCTCTAATGGCTGAACGATGGCCTAACAGAGTCGCCAATAACTTACCATCCGACTGCCATAGCTTCACAATTCCTCTATCATTTCCGGTGGCTATAATTTTACCATTAGGACTAACCACGATCGCCCAAATTTCTTCACCATTTGTGTCAATATGAGAGAGTAACTCGTCTTCCTGACTCCAGGTTTTCTGATTTTTACCAGAATTTCCGGTTCCGATCCAAAAACCATCAAGACCAGCAGCAATACTATAGATAATACCCTCACCCACTAAAAATGTTTTGAACAACTGACCATCTTGCTGCCACAACCGAACAGTACCATCACCACTACTAGAACCGAGCAACGAACCATCATCATTAAAAGCTACTCCCCAAACTCCCGCTTGATGGCCTTTCAAAGTTATGACTTCTCCACCATCTAAAGACCAGAGT
Source organism: Dapis hubbardiae BLCC-M172 (assembly GCF_050016015.1). NCBI lineage: Bacteria > Bacillati > Cyanobacteriota > Cyanophyceae > Oscillatoriales > Microcoleaceae > Dapis > Dapis hubbardiae. The sequence goes on along the minus strand of NZ_JBNHEQ010000275.1, from coordinate 30,590 downwards.
TTTATGGTTTTATCGCCACTGGTAGAAGCAAGAGTATTGCCGTCGGGACTAAATGCTAATTTGCGAGTCTGGGAAATATGCCCTCTGAAAGTATTGAGCAACTCACCATAAGTATCCCACACTTGCACTACCAGTCCAGCACTCACAGCAAAGATATTTCCTTGGGGACTAAAAACAACGTCACTGAACGTAGAGTTTTTTCCTTCGATTTTCCTTTCTATTGTACCATCAGACTGCCACACAATAGTTTCCTGATGACTAATGCTGGCAATTAAGTTACCATCAGGACTAAAAGCCACCCCTTGCACCCCAGCGGTATGTCCAGACAAGCGAGTTAAGAAGGGATTTTGTAACCTCCACATTTTCACCATGGAATCAGATCCGGCTGAGGCTAAGATTTTGCCGTCGGGACTAAAGGTAACTGCTCTGACCGAACCATTATGGCCTTTAATGCTCCTGATGAATATGCCTTCCTTACTCCAGAAGCTAATAGTTTTATCCTCAGAAGCTGAAGCTAGGATTTTACCGTCAGGACTAAATTCTAGATCCCAAATACCTGCTGTGTGTCCTGTGAGAGTTTTCAGTAGTTTACCCTCTGGAAGTTGCCACAGGTGAATTTTGCCATCGCTGCAACCTACTGCCAAGATTTGACCATCAGGACTAAATTCTAAGTCCCAAAACTGTTCTTTTTGTTTGATGAGAGTTGTGTGAAGCCAGGCTATTCCTTCCTTGTACCACAATTTAACTGTGCCGTCTTCGCTAACGGAAGCAAGTATTTTTCCATCAGGACTAAAAGCAATTTGTCGGACAACTCCTTCATGTCCTGTGAGAGTATTTAAAAGAGTTCCATCTTTGCGCCAAAGTTTAATTGTACGATCCAAACTTGATGAGGCGATGATTTCTCCATCTGGGCTAAACTCTACATCATGAACTGGTGCTTGATGACCTCTTAAGGTATACAGTAGAGTTCCGTCACTTTGCCAAAGTTTAACGGTGGTGTCTCCACTAGCAGAGGCTAGGATTTTATTGTCAGGACTAATTGCCACCGCTAAGATTGGGCCTTGATGACCAAACCATTTTTTGGGGGAGGAGATACCAATGGTATGCAGCACAATTTCTGTCTCACTTCCTATCAGGAGTTGCCGACTATCCTGACTAAACTCAAGTGCCCTAATTCCAGAATTGCTAGGGATAATATGATTAAATTCTATCGCCCCATAAATTGAGCGCCGTAGGGCTAACTCTATCATTTTTTCTGTTTGGGGTTCACTGACTCTTAGTTTTTGTAGTTCTCGCTTTGCTTTGAGTCCTTGAATTAGAGCATCTAACTGTTGGTCTAAGGCAAAAAGCGCTTCTGAATAGCGAACCATACTTTTAATTTTGGCTAGACTTTCTTGGCGTTGACTGGCTAAAGCATTGCGGTAATGCCAAAAAGTTGTGATTCCCAAACCAGAAACGGTAAAGAATGCTATGCTAACTGCAACTAAAAACAACCTTTGAAATCTAGCAGTTTTTTCTTCTTGTTTGAGTCGTGCTTCTACTTGTTGTGTGCGTTCTGCTTCTATTAGAGTTCGCTTTTCTTGTCTCTCTATTTCTACAGAAGTATCTAAATATTGATAATCTAAATCACTTAAAATTTTTCCTCTTGCCCAAGCTTCAGCATCTTTTAGTGCTAGACCGCGCAATAGTCGAGATTTGTCTGTTTTTTGGGAAGCTATCCAAGCATCAAAATTCTGAGCATAAGGTCGCAATAATCTTAATTTTTTCCCGATCCATTCTAAATTAAATACTTGTTCATATATCCGATTTTTTACTTTGAGGAATCCTGATTCTTTAACTATTAATCCTGATAGAATTAGTTCTGTTGATTCAGGAGTTTTATCAATTTCTATCTGTTGTTTTTGCAGGATTTTTTGATATATTCCCAAGATTTTTCCGACTTTTTTGGGATTGTATAATAACCGATTTTGAATTGTTCTTAAATGCTCTGGCTCGTCTTGATGTTGCCAATCATCTAATATTTTGTCTCTGACTATCTTTTCTATTAATAATTCTGCATAACCAAATGGAAATTTATAAATTATATTCTGCCAATTATATAAGTTATTATTTCTGAGGAGATCGCCTGTATCAATTAATTTAAAATGGGTAAGTTGCTCTGATTGGTTAATGGCATCCATGACTAATTGACAGAGCTTGTTTGTTAAAAATGGTTGCCCTCCAGTCCAGGATAATATTTCTTTTAATAATCCTCTCGCCTGTTTTTCTTCTAGTGGTAAACTTGCTGCTAATGGCTCTATTTCTTCTATTGTAAAATTATTTAATTCTATGGCTTTTCCTATATTAAATGGTGTTATTTTCCGGTCTTGAATTAAATCGGCAGGTGTAGCTACTCCAAAAATGGCAAAATTAAGTCGATTATATTCTGGATTAATTGCTCGTTGATTGTAGCAATAACGAATCAGAGCAAAGAAATCATCTACGGTAAAGTTTAAACTCAGAATACTGTCTATTTCATCGATAAATATACAAATATTTTCTGTGGGAAATTGTACTAATATTACTTCCTCAATAAATCGACTTAATTTTTGAACATCAGACATTTCTGAAAGTGATGACCACCAGTCTTTTAAAGACAATTTATGACTCAATTTGAAACTCAGCCAGAGGTCGGCAATGATGCCTTGATACCATTGTTGACAAGTGGTATTTTGACTACCAATATTAGTCATGTCAATAGTGGCACATTGAAATCCTTGTTGTTTTAGTTGATGGTAAGTTCTAACTAATAGGGATGATTTTCCCATTTGTCGGCAATTAAGAATGTAACAAAATTCGCCTCTTTTTAAAGCTTGATCAAGTTGAGTATCAGCTTGTCGGGTGACGTAGGTAGGAGCATTTTTGCTAAGACTACCTCCGACTTGGTATGTACGTCTCATTTCAGTTATCAGTTATAGCGCTAGGGAATAGGGAATAGGGAATAGGGAATAGTAAATTGTCAAAGGGTTTTAGGATTTAGAAATGTCCTAACCTGAATGGGTAGAGCTATATCAGTTATCAGTAACTTTTGCTAAACCAGGAGGCTTGAAATACGGAATATTCTTTTCTCTTGGTCGATTGGATATGGCGTTAACGGAGTGGCTCTGAAAGAGCGGGAAACCCGCTCCTACGGACCCGCTGCCTCTTGCAGAGGAGCTGCCTCTTGCAGAGGAGCTGCGCTAACGCTAACGCTTTTTATACCCTATAAAAGAGGAAGCTTAAGACCTAAATTTTTCAGTCAAGATTGATTTGATGGGTAAGTTAAGTTGGTACACAAAATTAATTGCAATTTTGGCAAGACTAACAAGTTTATCATATTAGTATGACAGGGAATAAAACTTTGCAATTAATTGTGTAATAATACTTATTAAATTTTCTCCGGTTGTGCAGAGTGCGTAATATGTGGGATAAGTCGCGTGTGGCTGACCAATATAATCTCAAAGCACTTATATCTAAAGGTTTTGGCATTTTGAGATCGCAAAAAATCAGGACTTACGCAGGAGAACCCAGAAACCCGGTTTCTCGTAGAGGTATATTGCTCAAAACAAGGATTTATCGTAGAAACCGGGTTTCTTTGCGTAAGTCCTAATAATAATTAATTTAAGCTGAAAACCTTGAAAATTCTGACTCCTGACTCCTGTACGGGCGTTAACGTTTGCGGAGCATTCCGATAGGAAAGTTGTGCGTAGCTAACGGCCGTTTCGCTGCGCGACATGTTTGCGGAGCATTCCGTCAGGAAAACGCCCCTACCACTAAAATATTACAACCGATTAGAGGATTGCTATATTAACTTTCATAAATTTCTAAAGGTAATTGATCTGGGTCTGGAAAGAAAGTAAAACGCTTGCCAGTTATTTCATCAATCCTAATATCTTCTACTTCTATACCTTGGGATTTCAAATAATTAACAGACTCATCAATATTATCTACTTCTAATGCTAAATGTCTTAGACCACAAGCTTCTGGACGAGTTAATCTTTTTGGAGGGTCAGGAAATGAAAATAATTCTATCTGATTATCATTACCTACACGCAAATCTAACTTATAAGAATTGCGTGCTTTTCTCCAAGTTTCTTGAATAATTTCACAGCCTAAAATATTCACATAAAAATGCTTTGATTTTTCATAATTAGAGCAAATAATCGCAACGTGATTAAATTTTTTAATTTTCATATACAGCATCTGATCGGACTAATGACGTACAAGTTTAAATGGTAAAATTATTGTAACACAGGCATCTTGCCTGTTAGCTGTGTACCTCACAGGCAATAGGAAGTGCTGTAGTTAGTAAGTTGATTTTCTGGAGATGTCTATTATAGATAATACCAGATGATAGACAACAGTTAAAAAAACCTATGTTTTAGGTGTAATATAGAATCCGCTTGAACAGTCGTCCGCTTCGTCGCTGCGGAAGCAATCTCCTACACTCCTGAGATTGCTATCCGTTCCGGAATGCTCCGCAAACCTTCCACTCCGTTCCAGTCGCTGCGGACTTGAGTATAGTAATTATCTGGATTTGATATAATACTTTTAACTTCTGACTTTTGACTTTTGATTTCCAAGCAGCGGTTGACAACCTGGGCGATCGCATTTACCCTTCACAATAACCTCATAACTTTCAGCATGAAGTCCTGGAGGTAACCGATCTAATCGTACATTACTAAAAGTTTCCCAACTTACATCAACGATAGCACCACAGTTTTGACAGCAAAAATGGTGATGAGGTTTAACATTAGCATCATAACGAGTCAGTCCCTCCTCCAGTAATACTTCCTTAACTAAACCTACCTCCCGTAATACGTTTAAAGCACTATAAATAGTTGCCTTAGAAGAAATTGGTAACTCACGGTTTACCTCACTCAAAATGTCCTCAACAGTGGGATGATCTGAACGAGACAGAAGATTAGCATAAACTGCAAACCGCTGAGGAGTAACTCTTAACCCTTTGGATTGCATTTTTTTCTGAATCTCTGTTGTCGTGTAGTTTTTTTTCATTATTTAAAGTTATTATATGTATTTTTAACCAATTAGTAATTGTAACACATATAATTGAGTCTAGGATAAGACTTAATATTTTACTTGACATTTTATGAAATCAGAATTATTATTAGAAATAATAGAGTCAACTAACTTGCTGATAAAATAAAATAGAGGAAAAGATTATGGACTTATCTAACTCTAACACCAGCCAAAATTTGTCCGATGCGTTTGCAGGAGAGTCAATGGCTAACCGTAAATATCTCTTCTTTGCCGAAGTTGCTAAAAAATTAGGTATGGAAGATTTAGCCAAACTATTCCGGGAAACAGCTAATCAAGAAACGCAACACGCCTTTTCTCACTTTCGTCTGCTTCATCCTGAATTAGTAGTAGATGATCCATCTACCTTAACTGAAGAACAAAAAAAAGCGATCGCCTCTCGTTGTCTAGAATTAGCAATTGAAGGTGAGACCTACGAATATACAACCATGTACCCAGAATTTGCCGAACAAGCGCGAGTAGATCGTGATAGTGGAGCTGTTGCAGAATTCAAAGAGCAAGAAGAAGAGTCCCGCGAACACGCCACTATGTTCCGTCAAGCAGCTCATAAATTTGGTTTACTTACCCACATTGAAAACCACCATGCTAATCAATATACAGAAGCTCTCGAAGGTCTCAATGGTGTTGCACCCAAACAAAAAGTTGTTGGTAGTAAATGGATCTGTCGTGTATGTTCAATGATTTACGATCCAGTTGTCGGCGATCCCGACTCTGGTATTGCTCCTGGCACTCCATTTGAAGAGATTCCTGAAGATTGGTCTTGCCCTATTTGTGGAGCGCAAAAGAAATCTTTTGTTCCTTATGAAGAGGCAGTTGCAGCTTAAGTATTTATCATGAATTAGGGAGTATCGTTATATTTGGCGATTATTTCAGATATTCCCAGTACAATTTGTGCCTTTGTGTAAGTCCTGTTTATACCAAAGCTGATTTATAAATAAATTATAAAGAAAGTTTCTCTAAGTCAAAATAGAGATTAAGATACTACATACTTTCACTTTTACCGAATAATTAAGGTTTAAAGCCTTCTATTTCAAGAGAAACAAGCGGTCGTTAGCGGAGCTTCCCGAAGGGTGGGATGGCGTTTGCTAACGCAAAGCTCCGAAGTGCGCGTTTGCGGAGCATGACCTAGGAAAGCGTCCCGGTGGGAACGGTCTCCCGCTCTTTCAGAGCCACTCCGTTTTTCATGTCGGCGACAGCCGTTAACGTTTGCGAAGCATTCCGGAACGGAAAGTTGTGCGCCAGCTAAACGCCATATCCAATCGACCAAGAGAGAATTACCTCTTCCTTTTATTCAATCCTTTCCCTAAAAGGAAGAGGTAATTCTCAATTATCAATTATCAATTATTGAAGCACAACCGTTAAATTTATTTAGTTTAGTATATATTTTTACAAATGAGTCGTATCCCTACAATTGCAAATCCTCAAAGAAAAACATATCCAAGCGACCTGAGTGATTTAGAGTGGAACCTGATCAAACCCCTACTACCTGAACCCAAACGGTTAGGTCATCCCATTGAAGTTGATTTTCGGGAAATTCTCAATGGTGTTTTCTATGTACAGAGAAGTGGATGTCAATGGGAAATGATGCCTCATGACTTGCCACCCTATACTACTGTGTATAAATATTTTCAGAAATGGCAACGTCGTGGTTTATGGGAGCAAATGCACGACAAAATTCGTCAACAACTACAAAGTGAATTAGGAACAGATGAAAACTCTAGCGTTGCGATCGCAGATTCTAGAGCAGTCAGAGCAAGGGGAAAAACTGCTCGGTCTACGGTTTCAAAGATAGCAAGAAAGTTAAAGCGGATAAACGCCATGTCGTAGAGTTATTTTAACTAGCTATCAGCTATCAGCTATCAGCTAGTACCAGATTTGATATCATCTATATTCCTATTGCCTGACCCTGTAGGGACTTTCCATGGAAAGTTCCTACATTATTTTTTGCAGGTATCTATTTTTATTACATTTTATAGCGCTACGTGCTAGGGAATAGGGAATAGGGAATAGTAGACTAATAAAGGGTTTTTCCTCCGGAAAAGCTGCGCTAACAGGATTTAGAAATGTACTAACCTTAATGCGTAGCGCTATATTATATCAAATCCGTTGGCTTCGGAGTATTATAAGAAACCGGGTTTATGGGAGATAGATGTCAGTTATAGTCGGCATTTCATATAAACCCGGTTTCTACGTTTTTTTACACCAATGCTACCAGATTTGATATTACAAGTAATTAAGGAAAAATCATATAATTATGAAATCGCTTAGTTGTTCCGACCGCTCCTTTTATTTATTGACATTATGTACCAACCAAGATATAAATATTTTAATTCAATTCATATAATTTAGGAGTAATTAATGGTAATTCACCGATTGCTAACAAAATCTATTTCACGATTTATATTTTCCCTAGGATTAGGCATATTATCACCTATTTTTACTCCTATTCCTGCTATTCCTGCTGAAAAAATTATAATTGCTATTCCTGATATTAATATCGAAGATCCAATCGAAATTTATCTGCCAGCTTTTCAAATTAAAATAACAGTCAAATCTCTCGAAAACTTTGCCAAAGAAGGTCAATACACGGATGAGTTTATTCTTTATTCGGAACTATTAAAAGATGAAATAAAGGAGCTACAGCAACTTTTAAGACAGCAGAAAAAAGAGGTACAGGAACTTTTGGAAACGCCTTTTGATTTAGATCCTAGTATTGTAGAAGCATTTATGGAAGAACCAGCAGGAAAAGAAGCACTAAAACGTCTAGGTGAAATTATCCAAACAGGAGAAAACCAAAATGGTAGTGAAGCTCTCCAAAGAGCTTTTGAGTTAGCTGTTGCTGACCCAGATGGTTTAACGATTATTAATTTGCTGAAAAAGTTTCCCGGAGATATTTTTATAGAACTTCAAGAAGGTATCAATTTAGTTGATGAATTAACAGAAAGATTTGTTGAAGAAAATAGGATTTTAACAGAACTACAAACACAAGCAGAAAATGTAGCAGTTTCTCAGGATAAACGGAATTTTAATAATTTACCAGATTTAAGAAAACCAGGGAATACGAGATGGGAAAAACAATCTTTTACCTTTAGAAATCCTAATCGCGATCGCTCTTCTCCAGCAGATATTTATCTGCCTAATATTTCGAGAAATCAATTAATTCCTGTGGTAGTTATCTCTCATGGTTTAGGTTCAGATTTGAATAGTTTTGTCTATCTTGCTGAACATTTAGCATCTCATGGTTTTGCTGTAATAGTACCGGAACATATTGGTTCAAATGCAGAAAAAATTGAAAGAATATTTGCAGGTTTTAGTAGACCTGTAGATGGAATGACATTTATTAATCGCCCATTAGATATTAAGTATTTGCTAGATGAAATAGAGGAAAAAATAGGCTCCGATCCGAGATGGCAAGGTAGACTAAATTTGCAAGAAGTTGGAATATTAGGTCAATCTTTTGGTGGTTATACTGCTTTAAGTGTTGCAGGCGCTCCCCTTAACCTAGAACAACTCCGAAAAGATTGTCAATCTGAAGACACTAGGTTTATCTTCAATTTATCTCTATTATTACAGTGTCAAACTATTAATTTACCACTAGAAATAAGCACAAATTTAGGAGATGAACGTATCACAGCAGCTATTGCAATTAATCCTGTTAGTAGTGGTGTATTTGGAGCTGAAAATAAAGGTCTTAGTCAAATTAAAATTCCTACAATGATTGTTTCTAGCACTGAAGATATTTTTGCTCCACCAATTCCAGAACAAATTTATCCATTTATTAGTTTAACTACTCCAGAAAGATATTTAGTTATCAGTAAACCAGCAACTCATTTTTCATTTATTGCTGAAGAAGAAGAAACTTCTGCTTCTATAGAACTACCAAAACAATTAATTGGTCCTGACCCGAATTTGGCTTATCCCTATCTTCAGGGATTAAGTTTAGCATTTTTTCAAGCTTATCTTCAAAATCAATCCCAATCATTACTATATTTAAGTGAGCCTTATCTCCAATATCTCAATCAAGAACCATTTACTTTTAGTTTACTGAAGTCTCTCACAAAAGCCGATATACAAAGAATAATTAATAACTTTTCTGAACAAGTTACAGAAAAATAATTCTTTTTGTTGAGATTTTTTGAGAGTAGTTCAACAATTAATAATTATTAATGATTAATTATTAATTAGTAATGACATCTTCTGTAATAGAAGGATTGACTAAAAGGATTTTTTTTCTCTTTTCTCCGTGAATGGAGAGGCTTTATACCTTGATTTTTCGGTAATAGGGAGTAGGGAATAGGATTTTTAAGCATAAGATATATTCGCGTTTTGGCAACGAATTGTTAAAAACATTGCTCTTACTTATTTATTACTTAATAACTAAAGTGTTGAGTAAAAATAGCATTATTTTTTCATGCCTGGTATAATACAAATCCGGTTTTTTAATAATAAAAATTATTATTTTTAGTTGTTTTGAACAGAAGTATTTGATCTACCCAATTAGAGAGCGCTGTATTTGCTTCTGGCTGACTGCTGATAGCTAACTGCTGACTGCTTATTAAGTAGTTTCTGGAATTGGAAAAGCTTCTCCCTTTAAATAAGCATCAAAATACTTCTTAAAATACAAAATACTTGTTACATTTGGTTCATCACTTTCATCAGGAGAAAATTCATAAATTGGCAATTTTTCTCTCACCAACTTAACTAAATTAGGATGCAATTCTTCAAAAGATTCTACTCTAGAAATAGTAGTTTCAAACCTTAATCTAGCTGGATGACCATAACCTAACTTCATCGAAGGCATCCACGGACAATCTCTTGCCCATTCAGAAGGTGGTATTTCTGTTACTCCTGGTCGAGCTACACTAGAAGTAAAATACTCTACTCCCTTAAACTTTTCTCCAGGACAATAATCTTGATATTTACTTTCGTTTGCTAAAGGGTGAGGATATTCTAAAGGAATTTCTATAACTTTTTGCACATATCCAGAATTCTCAGAAATGACAATTTTTTTAGGTGAGACAAAACCCTGCACCATCCTATTAGCAATATGTACTACTGGAACTTCTTTTACCCCTTCTTTTGGTAGCCAATAGTGTAATATTTCTTGAGTAGAAGGATCGCAAAACAAACAAATTTCTCTATTAATTCTTTGTCCAGCTTCGCCATATTCTGGATGTGGTTTAATAAACACTTTCGTAGCATTCATACCAATAATAGAAAATAATTTTTCTTTGGGTTTTCCAGGTGATTCTATCCACCAAACTTCTCCACCCCAGTTATAGTAAAGTTGTTTACCATTATTCTCTCTATAAAAGTTTAAATTATCAAATTCATATTCAGTTGTATATTCACTCATTTTATGGAATCCTATTTATTTAAGAAGGAAGAAGGTAATACCGTTTCACAGAATTCAAAATTCAAAAATAAAAAGTAAGATTTTATAGGCTTAAAACTGTGACACTAAAGTAACTTCAGGAAATTATTTAATATAGGGGTAAGGATTTATTTCAGAACACTTAAATTAATCTGAGAGCTACCTATTTATTTCAAATATATCAAGAATAATTTTTGCTTTAAATACAAGAATAGCATAATTATAATAAGTTATGAAGTTTGCACTTCCTCGGTCGGAAGCAAGCTAAAAACTGACGGCTGTTAGCTTGAGATTCCCCAGAAAATGCTTACGACAAAAGAAATAAGGGAAAAGTTAACAGCCGTCAGAATCAGAAGTTGTTTTTGTCAGGAGGATTTTGAGAAACCCTCTCAAAACATTTTGCCTTAAAAGCCGTAGTTTTAAACCTAATTATTTTGATAAAATTTATCTTATCAATCTACCACAAAATTGATTTTTATCGTAATTAATTAAAATCATTTCAAATCAAGGATATATAGAATTTATTTAGTTAATCAATTAGATTCATTAATCATCAAAGCAAATAACAAAAGGAAAAAAATCAAGCTTATAGCTAAGTAGCTGAATGCTAATTGCTGTATTATTATAGACAAAAAACTATAAAAGCAAACGAATGGTCAATCTCACAAAAAAACTACTTGAGGCAAAAGACTGGGTGAAAGTCCGTGCTAGTACCGACGCTCAACAATCTTTTCTCACTTGGCATGGTTCGGTTCATTCTTTTATTCCAGGGGAACCGAAACAGCATTTGTTTGAAATAGTAGGGATGAGCGTGGCCAGATGTATTCCGAAATCTGAGGGAGGTTGGGATTTTACTTCTAGGGAACTGACCTTTTATCTTGACCCCAAAACAGAAGAAAAATTGGATACTTGGAAAAATCCCTGGACTGATGAAATTTTGCCTGTGCTTCATGTGGCCAATAATCCGGTACAGGGATTATTTAAAAGGCCAATGCCAGCATTAGTTAATGAGGAGTTAACTACTTATAAGTTTGACCTTTTTTCTAGCTATCCTAACCCCCTCGCCGATGACCCGAAGTTTGCTGAATATAGTCCCCAACCTCTCTATCAAGCGACCGAGCTGTTTAAGTTGACAGTATCTACAGAAGATTTGCAAAATCCTGAGACTACTTCTGTACCTAAGGTAATGTTGGCATGGGATAGAGTTGGTCCTTGGTTGCCGTGGATGAAAATGGGCGATCGCCCTGGTCATCTTATTTATAGTGCTTGGGGTGGGAAGGTAGCTAGTGTGGCAGAATTACCTTTATTAATTCAAGATGAAATTAATACTCGCCTTCCTTTATTTAAGAATGCTGCTAAGTCTCTTTTAGATCGAGATGATGTAACTTCTTGGATTTATTTTAAACAAAATTTTGATGCTTATTTGAAAGGAGAAAAATTTCCAATTCTGGCGTCGGAAGTTGAATAATAGCAATTTCATTAATTGATAATTGATAATGGATAATTACCTCTGGTTAAAACCCTTCTTGATTGAATATCGGGAAATATTATTTCTTTTTTTCCCTTAAAAGGGGAGGCTTTAAACCAGAATTATTTAATTATTAATAATTAATAATTCGGTAAGGATTCAGCTATTAAATTTTTCAGTTTTTATACTTCTAAGACAAACTGTTCTTTTACTAAGAGAATTTATTAGTTTAACTTATTTTTATCAGAAGTATTTTAACTAGCCAAGAGCTAATCTCAATTATCAAAAAAAAATATAGACTAATATCAAATTTTTCTCTTAAGATTATTCTAGTGATAACTGAAAATAGTATATTTAATTTACTACCATCTGAAAAATATGGACACAATAAAATCAAGTCTTATTTGTGGAATATTATTAGTTAGTTTTGGTTGTGGTCAGCCAGCAGAAAATACTACTTCTAAAAATCCACAATCTTCACCAATACAAGAGTCTCCCTCTAGCTCAATATCTCCGAATCAAACAGATAAAAATGTAGATGAAAAAACACAGACTAATTTAACTGAGGCTGTCAATTCTTATTTACAAGAATTAGGTGTTAATTTAGAGACTGAGGAAACCTACAAAACAGAATATATTGACTTAAATGATGATGGGATTAAAGATGCTTTGGTTTTGATGACTACACAAGATTGGTGTGGAAGTGGAGGTTGTAATTTATTCATTTTTCAAGGTGGAGAAAATAAGTTTGAATTTCTATCGAGTTCTAGTCTGATTCATCAGCCATTTACAGTTAGTAAAACTCAAACTAATGGCTGGCGAGATTTAGTTGTTGAGGTTCGCGGTGGTGGAGCAAAACCTCAAACTGTTACTTTGAAATTTGATGGTAAAGTTTACCCATCAAATCCTTCTTTAGAACCTCCGATAAATTCCGAAATTAATGTTGAGGGTGTACAGGTTTTTCCTATAGTAGAATAAAAACAGAAGAACACAAGCCAGTAAATAACCTGGCCTGAATTACAATTAATATTTATTAAACTATATTGAAAAAATGATGATTTTACCTTAATTAACTACTGTTAACTTATGGCAAATTCAAAAAAGGTCGTTAAAGTATTAATTTCTAAACTCCTACTACATACCAAAGCACTATAGTAATATTTGATCAAATTGGTGTTAGTGATGTTGAAATAATTTGAACAATTTCTCTAAGTTGCTCAGAGTTAAGAGATTCAATCAGTTTATCGGCTACTTTCTGAGGATTATGGCGTGGTATAGTTAGCCATAGACTACTATTATTTTTGTTAAAAGATGACCCTGTTTCTAACCACTCTTTGAGGATTTTTCTGCCCCGATCTGTGATTTGATAATAACCACGTTTGTTTGTAGCCAATGGCTCTATCCATCCTAAGTCTAACCATCTTTTTCTCCAAATATTTGCTGTGCTTTGGGAAACCTTTAATATTTTTCTAATTTTGATTGTATTGATTGGTTGATTATCTGGACAAGCATTAACTACTTTAGAAAATCTCTGAAAATATCCCTCTGGTTTGCCTGGATATTTAGGTGGGGGATCTTCTACTTCTTGCCCTCTAGCAATACCTAATTCTAGCTCCTGAATAACTTGGTCAATTTCTGATGGAACACAACCTAATCCAAAGGGTGGTTTAGCTTTGCAGAATTGTTCATAAGTTTTAAATGCTTTTCCACGTTCATTTACAAGTTGGCTATATCCAGCCTGTTTTTTCATCAAGTCACGCCATGCTTTTAATTGTCGAGCATTAAAAGTAATATCGTTTAAGACAGACTGCATCTCTAATCTAACAGCGATCGCCCAAGGGCGCGAACCTGGTGTGGCGTTTAAGTTACCAGCATTGCCTAGAGTTTCGATATGAGATTTTAATTGTTCGTTGGATATTTGTCTTGTAGCCATGTCTAAACCCCCTTTAATTCTTCAAGTGTCATTTGTTTACGAGACTTACTAAAAAAGTTATAAATTTCTGTATTTATGGCTTTAACTTCTAGTTGATTTTTGACTGGATAACGACGCACATAATTTTCAATTTCTTTCCTAATTTTTTCTTCCTCTTCACTAGGTGTTAAAGTTTCTTTTGTACTAATAATTTCCTTCGATATGAGATTTTAATTATTCATTGGATATTCTTTTTGTAGCCATGCCCAAACCCTCCTTAATTCTTCAAGTGTCATTTCTTTACGAGACTTACGAAAAAAGTTATAAATTTCTTTATTTATGGTTCCAAATTCAAGTTTATTTTTTCCTTCATAACTACGCACATATTTTTCAATTTCGTCTCTGATTTTGTCTACCTCTGCACTAGGTGTTAAAATTTCTTTTGTAGTAATAATTTGCTCGGAATTTGTTTCTCCTGTTGTCTGGTTATAAGCATCTATAATACGCTTCATTTCTATAGTGCTGATTGGTACATCTCGACCTAAAATATTTTGCATTGTTGATTTAATTTTAGCAGTTTCACCATAATCAATAGTTTCACCACTACTTAGATCGGAAGCTCTAGAACGGGTTAAATTAGAATTTAATGGAATATTAGAATTATCTGAATTTTCGCTACTTTTACTATTATCTTTTTCTCCATTATTCCCATTATTCCTATCATATTGCTCTTGTTCTCTTTCCCTAATAATAGGTTCTTGTTGAGCCATGATTTTTGCTGCACAATCATGGGCAAGCTGGTCATCAGGCATAAAAATTAAACCTGTTTTTTTTAAATCTTTAGCTTCTCTATCTACTCTAGCTGCTCTTGCCCAACATTGCTCTAACCAAGGTGTACTTCTAATATTAGTTAAACAGGCAATATGAGTAATTGCTGGAACATCAAGTCCTTCATAAGCCATTGCCACTGTCACTAAAACATCGACTGCTTTTCCATCCCCATAGTGATAGTATTTCTTGAATTTGTTTATATTTGTTTGAGCTTTTTTTGAATCATCACTTGTAGCTATTACAGCTTTTATTCCTAAATCATCCAACCACTCCAAATATTTCCTAGCTATTGATATAAATGGTGCAATAACTAACATTTTTGCTCGTGAATTATTTTGTTTGTAAGATTTCCAACTATCACTACATTGAGTTAGTAGCTGACGAGCATATCCTGTCTTCAGTGCTGTGCTAAGTGCTACATTTGTATAATCTCCTGCGTCTGCTAAACTATCTACTGAACGCCGTTCTCCTTTTTTATCTACCCATTCTGCTTCTCCATCACCCCACTCAAAATTAAGAGGCACTATCGCCTCCTCTCTCAACGCTTGACCTCTTGTGTAACGAATAACTTGTATATCTTCACTATTAGATAGATCGGGAGTCATACCATCAGAAGTTTTTTTATAAGGCATAAAAGCTATTGCTTTCTTATCCCCTCTTTCAACAGTTCCAGTTACCATAATCATTAAAACTGACTTATCTACTAATGGTTGTAAAGCTTTATGCCACTTACTACCTTCTCCGACATGGTGAAACTCATCCAAAACTAGGATATAGCGATGACGCTGAAATTCTTGTGCATGAAGATTTTGGTTAGCTACTATTGCTTGATAGGTAGCAGCATAACCTGATGTTCCTTTGGAAGGGTTTGGTTCATTATTATTTGCCCTAATTCTATGTTTATATCCCAACTGTTCTCTAAAAATACGGAGATACAAAATTTTCTTCTGCTTGCTTTTGCAGATTAAGTTGTGGAACTATCCAACAAATTTTGTCTGCGATAGTTCCTTGAAAATTTCCTCCACCTGAAGAAGGAATCAAATTTGCAGCAGCAATAATAGGAATCAAGCTTTTACCACCCCCTGGTGTAACTACCATGACAATTTTCCTAATTTTTTCCCCTGCCTTGATACGTTTACATATTTCTTGAAATTGTTCTTGATGATGCCTAAGTTTAATCGGATCTGTAGGTTGGGAAAATAAATCTAGTTGTCTTCCTATTGTCATACTTTTGTTCTCCTGAGCAGTTTTTTCATAATGACATTTAGGACATAGTGCCTGCATTTCGTGGACATTGGTTCTGTTAGTCTCGGCCCACCGCTCTATATGATCTGCGTGCCAATTTGTAGGTAGCTCGCATCCACATTTCTGGCACTTACCATTAGCCGCATACCAAAGGGCTGCTCGTAGGAGTTTTGAGCGAAGAAATCGGCTTTGATTGGACATCTAGAGAGATTAATAGAGCTTATATAGTGGACATAACTGTACCTATAAGTTAACTTTAGCTTAGTTTGATTTTTTCTTCAATTCAAAAACTCAAATAAAACAAAACTTATATTATCGCATAAAAATATAGATATATATAAAAAACTATGCTATAATGCAGTGTCTTATATTTTTTTGGCTAATATATCTCAATTTAATTTTTGACTAGCTTAGGTATGGGCTATGACTTCTAACATTCTGATAGTTGAAGATGAAGCAAAACTAGCTCAATTTATAGAGTTAGAACTTAAATATGAAGGTTATCAAGTAACTGTGGCAAATGATGGATTTACTGGACTAACAACCGCACGAGAAATTAAGCCAGATTTGATACTTCTTGACTGGATGTTACCAGGTTTATCGGGGTTAGAATTATGTCGTCGGTTGCGAAGTACGGGGGATAAAGTTCCAGTTATTTTGTTAACAGCTAAAGATGATGTAACAGATCGGGTGGCTGGTTTAGATGCTGGAGCCGATGATTATGTGTTAAAACCTTTTAGTGTGGAAGAATTATTGGCTAGAGTTCGGGCACATCTCAGACGTACTCAAGAACCTAATCCCGATTTATTAATGTTTGATGACCTGAGTTTAAACCGAAGTACAAGAGAAGTTTATCGTGGTAATAGGGACATTGAATTAACAGCAAAAGAGTTTGATTTATTGGAATATTTAATGGCTCATCCTCGGCAAGTTTTGACAAGAGATAGAATTTTGGAAACTGTCTGGGGTTATGATTTTATGGGAGATTCAAATATTATTGAAGTTTATGTTCGTTATTTACGTTTGAAGTTAGAAGCTAATAGTGAAAAACGGTTAATTCAAACTGTGCGAGGGGTGGGTTATGTTTTGCGGGATTAACGTAAGCATTAAGCCGTCAGCCAGCCTCTTTCAAAGGTAAATATCTTTAGAAAAAGGCAGGAAAAATTATTTATAGCACTAATGTTATTAAGTGCAATGGTTAAATAAGTTGTTAGGCATTTAAACTACATCTGTATTTCACCTATTTGATAATTATAATATAGCAGTCCTATTTTAGTTTGTGTATCAAAACCTTACCGCTTTTAGGTATGGAGGGAACAGGGAATAGGGAACAGATAACAGGCGGGAGTTTCAAGTTTTTTATATACTTTTTGATTTGTCACGAATTTAGGATTGCTATATTTATTTGAGACTATTATTAATGGATAATTGATAATTACTCTCCAATAATTTCAACCTTTCTATTTCAATAAAAAAAAGTTCTAATAGATTTCTTTATATTCAATCAACAATAAACTACGGTTTTAATCAGAAATAATTATCCATTATCAATTAATGAACCTTTCTATACAACCGTGAAAAAATAATAAAAAAGAAAAGCTCTATAAATAAATTTAGTAATTAAATTGACTGGCTCTCAATACCAAATTTTTTTGATGGATCTTATCTGATTTTTGAATTTTTCTCAGCAAATACTCATCTAAAAGTGTTTTAAATAAAAATAGTACAAAATTCAACAAAGATAGTTACAGTAAAAATATAGGGAACTGGAAAATTGGAACTGGGAAAAATTTACCTTTGCTCTTTAAATCTAACAATACAACCTGTCTCTATGCCAACCTTACCTAAAGCGAAAAAGTTAATTTAGGGATATTTTTTGAAACTGGTATAACTTGAAAAAATGATACAAAGTCTATACTAGAGTTTGTAAACTTTTGCTGAATTTTTGCTTATTCAGCTTAATTATTTGGTAAATATAATGAATTTGGAAAACTTGGAACAAGATTTATCGATGAGCGATACAACTACAAATCAAAAATTGACTGGTAATTATAACATTGAAAGTGCAGTTTTAGAACGTTATCAAGAAGGCGCTCAACAGGTACAACCTGACTTGTGTTGTCCAACTGACTATGAGGGCAATTATCTCGATATTTTACCTTTAGAAATTATTGAAAAAGATTATGGTTGTGGAGACCCTACGCGCTACATATCTGCCGGAGAAACAGTTTTAGATTTAGGTTCGGGTGCTGGAAAAAATTGCTATATTATTGCTCAAAAAGTTGGTGCAGAGGGGCAAGTAATTGGGGTAGATTTTAATGATGATATGTTGGCATTAGCTCGAAAATATCAAGGTCAAATCGCTGCAAAAATTGGATGTAACAATACTAAGTTTGTCAAAGGAAAAATCCAAGATTTAGCTTTAGATTTAGACTTAGTTGAAAACTGGCTTACTGCAAATCCAATTACATCTATTGATGGTTTAGCTGCTTTTGAATATGAATGTAATGCTCTCCGCAAAGAACAACCTTTGATTCCAGATAATAGTGTTGATGTTGTAATTTCTAATTGTGTGTTGAACTTAGTCCGTCCCGAAGATAAACAGAAACTATTTCAGGAAATTCATAGAGTATTAAAAAGGGGAGGTCGAGCAGTTATTTCTGATATTGTCTGCGATGAAGACCCCACTCCAAAAATCATGAACGACCCGGAATTATGGAGTGGCTGTATTGCTGGAGCATTTCGAGAAGATGTTTTTCTAGAAATGTTTGAAGAAGCTGGTTTTTATGGCATTGAAATTCTTAAACGTGAGGAAAAACCCTGGCAAGTAATTGATGGAATAGAATTTCGTTCTCTAACAGTTCGTGCTTTTAAAGGGAAAGAAGGAGAATTTTTAGAACGGAATCAAGCTGTGATTTATCAAGGTCCGTGGAAACAGGTAGTTGATGATAATGGTCATACCTTATATAGAGGTAAAAGAATGGCTGTTTGTGATAAGACTTTCCAAATTTATACAGATAAAAACGGTCCTTACCATCAAGATTTTTTGCCTGTTGAACCTTATACAAATATTCCTGTAGAGGTAGCAGAAAAGTTTGACTCTAGAGATCGTACAATTCGGCATCCTAGAGAAACTAAAGGCTCCGATTATCAAATAACAAACATTAATAATAATAATAGTAGTTGTTGTACTCCTTCTGATTGTTGTTGAGTAGGCATTCAGCAGTCAGCTATGAGTTACTTGATTACTATCTTGATTTAAATTCAGTAGAAATTAGTCTCTAGTTTCTACTATTTTTTTATAAATTATATGATTTTAAGTCTCTATTTTCCAGGATAAAAAAAAATCTTTTTGTAAGCATTCTGCATCGTCAGCGGTCAGCAATCAGCTAATAGCTTCATTACTTTTAGTTGATAACTAGAGATAGTCGCTATTGTGCTTCAATTCTCTAGTTAAAAATATAATATAGTAGTATAGTAGAAATAAAGCAAATGTTTGCTTTATTGATGAAAAAGCTGATAATAATTAATTATTAAACTGGAGATAATATTATTCCATAACTCCTGTACTTCTGAACCCTGACTTATTTATAATTATTGAGAAATTTTTCACTGGAGATGATATTAGTCCAAACTAGGATAAGATAGTAAACGTTATAGTTGAATATTAATTACCAATGAATAGAATCCCTAATTCCAATTCTCAACCTCTAGATAATCATTTAGTTGAGTCAGAAGAAAATGAAAATGACCAAATGGAAATCATAGAAGCTTATAATCCTGAAACTAAGGTAATGCTAGAACGGTTTATTTTAATGTTAATAGCAGTTGGATTAGTAGTAGGGGCAATTTTATCAGTTGGAGTTGTCTATATTCTTGATAAAACTGGGTTTACAACTCCTCCTAGTCAGCAACAAATAAATTTAGGAAAATGAAAATTATTCACCTATTATTTTAAGCATTTAGCCCTTAGCTATTAAGATCAAATTCAGTAACATCGGTATAGTTAGTTAGGATTTAGTAATCAGGAGGTAATTTCAGTTATCAGTTATCAGTTATCAGTACCTCTGCAATAAGTAGGCTTGACATAAGGAATATGCTCTTTTTTTATCCCCATTAAAATGGGAGGCGCATACCCACAATTTTTCGGTAAAATCAGCACTAAAGATGTGGTAACTATGAAGATAGACATTTTTTTTACACCTAATTAAATGGATTTGACATAACATAATTCTCTTTGAATAAGGCATCATAATTGAAAGTATTGCTGAAAGTACATTGGCTACTTACTAAAGATGTGATTTATTCCTACAAGAAAAAATTATAAATTCCATAAATTATAAAAATTAAACCTTTTTTACTCTTTATTTATTATGTTTTTCTTTCCCGATTCCCTATTCCTTGTTCCCTATTCCCTCTCTGGTCACTGTAGCAATATTTTATGAAATTGATATTATGATATAGCGTTTCCCAAGCTAGTAAAGTACGGTTATATCTTTATCTTTTCATTACTCCCTATTCCCTATTCCCTATTCCCTGTTCCCTCAAAGCTAGAATTTTGTACCTCACCATTATGAGAACTGCTATATTATATAAATAATCTAATAAAATCAAGGGTATAATTATGACTGATTCTCAACAAATTCCTGTAGATGAAAAATTTGTACCTTTTCTCCAGAAAGTTCAGACTCAAGCAGGATTACCAGATATTTACGATGCTAGAGATATTAGTGTTATTGTATTTAGGACAATGCGTGATTTAATGACAACAGAAGCATCCGATCAAGTCGCTTCAGACTTAGTTTCTAGTAGTGAAAAATCAGACCCAGATGAAATAGGAGAACTTTGGAAAGATAATAACCCACTTGTTGCTTTTCTCAGTAAAATTCGTCCTCCACTAATATTTGATGGCGATACTTTTATTTTCCGAGTTAACCAAGAATCTGGAGTTCCAAAAGGAATAGCACCTGAAACTGTAATTAAAGCTGTTTTTTCTGCTACTAAAGAAGAATTATCTCCAGAAAGAGTTCAAGAAATAGCTAGTTTTATGCCAGATAAAGTTAAAACTATGTGGAACGAAGCTTAGAAAATTAGTAAGCATTCAGTCTTCAGCTATTAGCTACCCTCTTAGGTGGGAAATTCCTTTTTCATCTCGCGCAGCAAAACAGCTATGAATTAATAAATTCATTATTTTGGAAAGAGTAATTAGTCTCCAAGGAGTCAAATATGTTTGCACAGAATTGCGCAGAAAATAAAAAGATTATCACCTAATCTTAGTAAGTTATTACCTTCAAAATATGTTTGCCTAGCATTCAGCTTTTCCTGCTGAATGCTAATAGCTGTTTACCGAAAAAATAGGTATAAAGCCTCTCCATTCATGGAGAAAAAAGCGGTCGAAGATATGGCGATGTTCCCTCGCCATATCCAATCGAATAATACCATTTCTCAAAAACTTTATCTATTTCAGAGTAGGGGAGTAGGGGAGTGTAGGGACGTTGCATGCAACGTCCCTACCGGAGAAGAAAACATAAGAATAATTAACATTAAACTAGCTAAAATCAGCAAAAAAATAATTATGATTGTGCTGATTAGTTAATAAGTGAAGTATTGCCCAAGTATTGCTATACTTTTGGGAATTGGTATAAGAGAAAAAAAATCTTGTTTGTTAATCCTCTTCTTTATCAGAAGAGGTAATAATTAATATTAATTGTTGAGGGAGTATTCCAGTACAGAAATACTTACCTAAAAATTTTTAGCAGTATTAGTTAAAGTATCAAATTCAAAGCGCTGAGAAAAATCAGTCTCTCCATAAATATTAAAAGTAATAGTTGCTTCTTCTCCCAAAGGTTCAACAGAATGAATAGCATCTGGAACTAAACTAATAATATCTCCTGGTTCTAAAATTTGAGAGCCAACTTGTGCAATTTTGTCAGGAAATTTTCTGTCATTGTTTCGTTTCCAGAAAGTATTTTTTTCCATCCCACTTAAAAGCGCAACTATTCCCCAAGTAGCATGATTATGAATAGGTGAAATATTTCCTGGTAGCCAAGCAACTATTTGCACAGTTAAATCAAAATCTGGTTCTTCATAAAGTGTTAAAACTGACCAACCTGTATCTGGAGAAGGTTCTAAATAAAAAGTTTGTAACCAAGGAGAAGTATCTAATAATAAACGCACTAACGGACAAATTTTCTGGAGTCTAATTTGGTCATTTTGTTCTTTTAAAAGAATATCTTCTACTTCTGTGAGAAAACGATAAAGTCGATAGGGATATGTGGGTATTTCTCTGTGAATAATAGACTTGAAAATTTCACATTTACCGTCTTTAGTTGCTAAAAAATCACGATTTTCCATAATGATGCAAATATTTCAGCTTTCAGATATAATTCTAGAATTATCTATTCAATAAATATAGACAGTAATTAATTATTATCTATCTCTTAATTGTTTCTCAGGTTAGATTCAGTTTGCCTATATTTAATCATAGATGTCTGCTAGTTAATAATAAAAAAATAAGCAAAGTTTATTTCTATGAAACTGAACTATTTTCTAACATTTGCTATTACTTCTTTTTTGAGTGCTGGAATAGCTACCGGTTCTATTGCTAACCCCAAGTTTGATACTATATCAAATACTACTACAAGTGGAGCGATCGCACAAAATCCTTGTGCTGGAGCTAACCCCTGTGCTGGTAAAAACTCAGGAAATATCTATGTAGAGAATAACGCAGCCATTCGTGGCGCAGATACAGTAAGCTACTTTACCCAAAGTAAAGCAGTAAAAGGAAACAGCAAATATCAATATAAATGGAAAGGAGCAAACTGGTATTTTTCCAGTGCTGAAAACCGAGACTTATTTGCTCAAAATCCAGAAAAATATGCACCTCAATATGGTGGTCATTGCGCTTATGGTATGGCAAAAGGAAAACTAGCTCCTATAGACCCCAATGCTTGGTCAATTGTTGATGGAAAACTCTATTTAAACTATAGTAAAGAAGTAAAAGAATTGTGGACAAAAGATATTCCTGGCCATATTGCTATAGCAGATCAAAATTGGTCAAGAATAGCTAGTAAATAATTAATAATTAATAATTACCTCTTCTTAAAAAGAATTTTTTTATCCTTGAAAGGAGAGGCTTTAACAAGCTATTAGCTAAAATCTGCGGGTTTAAGTCTCCCACAAGAGTTTTAAAAATTAGTGGTGTGCATTGATGGGGGTTGGAATCCCCATTATACGCTTTGAGAGCTGACCGCTGACTGCTATTTCAAACCTTATTTTTTCGGTAAATAAGTAGTTAGTCAATATCGCAATTATCAAATTTCTAAAACACAAAACTTTTTGATATTAGGGAACACAAAATAGGGAAGAGATAAAAATACTGTACCTCATTAAAATCCTAACCCCTATATTATTATCTTTGGTTAACGGATGGGAATATTTAAGAAAAAGCTTAACTAAAATTTTCTCAAGTCAATTTCCACCCGTTAATCTTTTGCACAATTAATTGATTTAATTCGTTATTAAAATTTATTGCAATGATTCAAACAGCTTTCACACCTTTCCCAACTAAACTTGGCACAAACTTAACTAAGAAAAAAGTCACCGTTTTACAAGTTAATCTTGGCAAACGTTGTAATCTCGCCTGTAGTCATTGTCATGTGGAAGCTAGCCCAAAAAGAACAGAAGAACTTACTCCAGAAATTTGTGAACAATTAATTGAGTTAATTAATAGATTTCCCCAAATTCAAACAATTGATTTGACAGGGGGTGCGCCAGAAATGAATTATGGTTTTAAACAATTAGTTGAAGCTGCAAGAGCAAAGAATAAAGAAGTAATTGTTCGTTCTAATTTGACAATTTATTTTGTGCCAGGATTTGAATATATTCCAGAATATTGCGCTGAAAATAAACTGAGAATTATTGCATCTTTGCCTTGTTATTTAGAAGATAATGTCGATAAAATGCGTGGCAATGGTGTTTATAATGAATCTATTCTAGCATTGCAATGTTTGAATAGATTAGGATATGGAAAAAATCCAAATCTGCTCTTAGATTTAGTTTATAATCCTCCAGTTCCCAGTATTGATAAATTTACACTTCCTCCCAATCAACAAAATCTAGAAAAAGATTATAAGAATTATTTAAAAGAACATTTTAACGTCGAGTTTAATCAACTGTTCACAATTACTAATTTACCTATAGGTAGAACTAAATTATTTCTGGAAAACCGCAAAATATATCAGCCTTATCTAGAATTTTTAGAGACAAATTTTAATAGGGAGACTGTAGAAAATTTAATGTGTCGGAATGAATTATCAATTGATTATTTAGGTAATGTTTATGACTGTGACTTTAATCAAATGGAAAATATTCCAGCTCAAACAGAGAAAGGTGACAAAATTACAGTAGCTAAATTATTAGAAGCTAATACTTTAGACATAATTGAACAAGTACAGACAGAAAATTATTGTTATGGTTGTACCGCAGGTTGTGGTTCTAGCTGTGGTGGTGCATTAGTGTAATTTAGACAATGTGATATGATAAAAATTAGTTATGTGTAATAGACATCTCCGAAAAAGAATGTAGGAAAGTTCCATATAACTTCCCTACAAGATTTAAAAAAAGAAATATTTAATTTCTGGAGATGTCTAATTAAATAAGCCATCCTAAAAATTAATGCCACAAACATCCCTAAAATCATCCTCTACTTTTGTAGCAGCAAGCTTTCATGCACTTTCTGACCCCTTACGAATACAAATATTAGAACTATTACGGACACAAGAATTATGTGTCTGTGATATATGCGATCGCCTGAATGTTCCCCAGTCAAAACTATCTTTTCATCTAAAAAATCTCAAGGAAGCTTCCTTAGTTCAAGGTCGCCAGAATGGTCGTTGGATATATTACAGTCTTAATTTATCCCAGTTGGAAATCTTGGAACAATATTTATCAGAATATAAAAATATTCACCCCTTACCAGCCCAGCTTTGTGAAAATAATGATTAATATCATGTCTGAATAAACAGTTATAAATAATTACAGAAGAGTCAGGAGTCAAGAGGGAGAAGTTGTGGAAAAAAGAATATATCAGGAGGAGAAGGAGAAGAAAGTTTTCGATAGCTAATTAACTGGATATCATATAACTTCAATGCTTGGTAAAACTCTTTCCACTCAACAGTAGAAAAATGTGCATTAAAGTATATAAAAATACTAGCAATAGCAACTATAGTTTTTACTAAAAAAACATCATCTCTAAAAAATTAGTTATCAGTTACAAAATTATCAAAGCCTTACCTTTCAAAGCTTTTTATTTTTTATTTTTGACTTTTGACTTATATCATGTCCGGATAATTAGTGATCAAAAAAACTTTCTCCTTCTTTTCCTGTTCTTCTTTCTTCCCTCCTGAGGACTGAGGACTGAGGACTGAGGACTGACTCCGACCTAGTTATTTATTTATCACTGTTCAACCCGACATGATATTACCAGTAGCTGCATTACTAACTATAGTTATAAATAGTTAGACTAGATTTTAATGATTCTAAGTAATGATTAACCAACAAATAGAACGAAACATTAGACTTTTGTTAGAGACTCGTGAGTGTCCAAACTGCTACCTAGAAGGAGCCAGACTAGGAGGTGTAAACCTTGGAGGAGCAAATCTTGGGGAAGCAAAACTACCAGTCGCCAACCTTGCAGGAGCTAAGTTAGGAGGAGCAAACTTAGGGGGAGCAAACTTAGGGGGAGCTTATTTAGGAGGAGCTTACTTGGGAGGAGCAAACCTTGGGGGAGCTTATATGGAAGGAGCTAATTTGGAAGGAGCTTTCTTGGGAGGAGCAAACTTAGGAGGAGCTTATTTGGTAGGGGCAAATTTATCAGGAGCTAACTTAGAAGGAGCAAACCTAGGGGGAGCAAATTTGGAAGGAGCTAGTTTAGAAGGAGCAATTCTTATTGGCACAATAATGCCAGATGGTGTTAGACATGAGTAGGTGAACTGAGGGGAAATTCCCTAATCTCCATGCTTTTGTTATCAAAATTAATCGATAGTTTGAATATCTATCTGAATAGTACATAAGTGTGGAGAATACTTACTTACAACTGATTGAAAGAGGATTAATGGCCATTAAAATTATGGGGCTTATACATTTTTTCCAATGGATCGATAAAAAAATTAATTCTCTAAGGATACCAATACCAATAATTACTCTTTCTAGTGTTACTATCCTTGCTTTACTATTTTTCAGAAATTTAGGAGGATTTCAACCAGTAGAAATAAAAATATTTGATGGTATGATGCGTCTGCGGTCTGATGAAAAACCAGATCCTCGACTTTTAATAGTAGAGATAACTGAAAAAGATATTCAGTATTTGCAGCAGTGGCCAATGTCTGATAGAATTATGGCCAACGTTTTAGTATCTCTACAAAAGCATCAACCCAAAGCAATAGGTATAGACATATATCGAGATATTCCTTATGACCCTGGTCATTCAGAATTATTAGAACAACTAAAAAAACCGAATATTTTTGCTATTACTTTCGTTGGCGAATCTGTTCGTGATACAGTAGGGCCACCTCCAACAATGCCACAAGAAAGAATTGGGTTTAATAATATTAGTATTGACCCGGATGGTGTAGTGCGTCGTACTTTACTATTTACAGATGATGGCAATCAAACATTGACAGCTTTTTCTCTACAATTAGCTCTTATTTATCTGAAAGATTATGGAATATCCCCTGCTTTAACTGAGAATAATGAATATAAATTAGGTGACGTATTATTTAAAGAATTAAAATCAAATTCTGGAGGATACCAAAGAATAGATGATACAGGATATAGAATTTTAATTAATTATCGTAATTCTAAATCTGTTGCTCCAAAAATTACTATAACGAATGTTTTAAAAGGTGATTTTGACCCGAAATTAGTCAAGAACAAAATTGTCTTGATTGGTACTACTGCTCCTAGTGGAAATGACCTATTTTTTACTCCTGATAGTTTTGCTAGTTTAAAGTTATTAAGAATTGCAGGAGTGGAGGTTCATGCACACATTACAAGTCAAATTATTAGTGCAGTTCTTGATAATAGAAAGTTATTTTTATTCTGGAAAGAATCAACAGAAATACTATGGATTATAGCTTGGTCAATTGTTGGTGCTAGCCTAGCTTGGCATATCAGAAAACTTATAACTTTGGTGTTAATGAATTTTCTGAGTTTAGGTATTTTAATAGGTATTAGTTATGCTATTTTTCTCAATTCAAAATGGATACCTATAGCAGCACCAATAGTAGGAATGGTGATTACAGGTGGCATAGTTATCTGTTATAAGATTCAAGAATCATGGCAACAACAAAATCTGGTAATGAAATTATTAGGTCAGCAAACTTCTCCACAGATTGCTAATGCTCTTTGGCAAGAACGTTCAGACTTAATTAATAGTGGAATTTTACCACCAAAAACAGTTACAGCAACTATCTTATTTACTGACTTAAAAAACTTTAGCACTATCTCAGAAAAAAAATCCTCAGAAGCTTTAATGATTTGGTTAAATGAATATCTGAGTGCTATGACAGATATTGTTATTAATCATCACGGAATAGTCAATAAATTTACTGGAGATGGAATAATTGCAGTATTTGGTATACCAGTACCTAGTAACACTGTTGAAGAGATTGCTATAGATGCTCAAAATGCAGTTAATTGTGCTTTAGCAATGGACAAACATTTGTTAAAGTTGAATCATCAATGGCATCAAGAAGGTTCTCCAGAAATAAAAATGCGTGTAGGAATTTATACGGGAACTGTAACAGTGGGTAGTTTAGGCGGAAAAAATCGCTTAGAATATGGAGTAATTGGGGATAGTGTTAATATTGCTTCTCGGTTAGAAAGTTTTGAAAAAGAACGGCATCCAGGAATTTGCCGAATTTTGATTGCTCAAGAAACTTTGTCACATTTAGGTGGAAAATTTCAAGTAGAATCTTGGGGTGATTTTTATCTTAAAGGGAAGGAAATATCAGTTGGTATATATTTGGTTACTGGTAGAAAATAATTTTTATAGCAGTTTTCATGTTTTTTAGAGTACAGATATTTGGGTTTAAAAGAAGAAGGAAGAAGTTTTAAAAGGAAGAAGTTTTAAAAGGAAGAAGGAAGAAGGAAGACGGAAGAAGGAAGAAGAAAAAAGTTTTGTAGTCTAACTTTGTGAAAAGCCCTTTAATTAGCTAAAAATAAATTATTTACCAAAAATATTTCAGAAGTTGAAAGTCCCGTCTTTTTAAAGCAATTTTCAGGTAAATAAACCACATTAAAAAAATGGTAAACCAGTAGGGACGTTGCATACAAAGTCCCTACTTTGTGGTCTACTAAAATGAAAAACCGGCCTGGCGGTTATAAACACCAGTAAAAATATTCTCTTGCTCTTCTCTCAAAAATTCTCTAAAATCCGCTACTATTCTTCCTTTTCCTAATTATGCAAATACTTTCTGCATCACCCAAATATAAATACGATATATAATAGTAATACTAATTCACTTTAAAGAGGTCACAAATAGTTTCAAACTTTAAATGTGAAATAATTGCCTGAAATTACTGTGGAATCAAAGTTTCAAGTCTATAAAATCAAAATTTTGACTTTTGAGTTCCGTGAAACGGTATAAGTATGAATGAATTCTCAAAATGCTCCTGCTCGCCTCTGAACCCTAAAAAATTAAAAATGAATAGGCTAAAAGTCAAATAAAGATTTTCTAATTTTTAGGGAAAATAATTTCTAAGCAAACCATAATTAGAAAAAATACAAACCTTATCTGACTATGAATATTTATCAAAAAAATTTACTATCTTCCCTGACCCTCAAAACTCTTGTTTTGACATTATTATTTCTAGGATTATCTACTATTTCTTTATCAAGAAGTACATTAGCAAATGTGACTCCACGCACAGATAGAGGTACAGGAGATACTGTTCCTGGAGGCACACGGGGTAGTTGCTTTTATGAGGGTCAAAAACCTTTAACTCCTTTAACTCCTAAAACAAATAACAGACAAGTATTAACCCTGGCATCACATCCAACAATATTTATTTATGTACCAGAAAATACAGCTATAGCTGGAGAGTTTATCTTAAAAGATTCTACTCAAAAAAAGGTTTATGAAGATATAGTATTACTGCCCGATAGTCAGGGTATTATAGGTATTAAAATTCCTACCGATCAACCAGAGCTAAAAGTAGGTAAAAATTATAACTGGACGTTCAGTTTAATCTGTGAAACTCCTATTCCTGAAGCTATGGTAGAAGGCTCAATTCAAAGAGTTAATCCCAGTGCAGATTTGACAACAAAATTACAAAAAACTCCAGAGAGCGATCGCTGGTTAATTTATTCAGAAGCTGGTATATGGTATGAAGCACTCGTTACTTTAGCAGAACTAATTCGCTCTAATCCCAACGATGTAAAATTTACTTCAGAATGGCAAAATTTGCTCAATTCAGTAGGTTTAAATGAAGTAGCTACAGAGCCATTAAAAGAACCATAGAAGATGAATAATTAAGTCAGAACTCAGACTTCAGAAGAGGTAATTAATAATTAATAATTGTTGAACTAAGATTCTGTTGATAACTTTTGCCCAATACGAGGTTCTGTACCAGCTAATAGTCGTTCAATATTGCTGCTGTGACGCCAAATCACATATACCCCACCAATAATAGCAAATATTTCATAAGGAAGTGGTTTCCCTGTAATAAACATTAAACCCGAAGCGGCAACAGCAGCAATAATAGAACTCAAAGAAACGATACGACTAATACTAATAACAACAATAAAAACACCAAGTGTTCCTAAACCAACAACCCAAGACATTGCTAACAAAATACCCAGACTAGAAGCAACAGACTTGCCACCTTTAAAACCAATCCAAATAGATTTACTATGACCTAATATAGCCATTAATCCTGCTAAAATAACCATCCATTCTTTTGCTAAATCAATATCAGTTATTCCAGCAGCAATAGTTAGGTTTTGAGTAAAAAGGAGAGAGTAAATATAACGTACTAGAACTATCGCCAATACTGCCTTTAAAATATCAATAAATAACACAGCCAAAGCAGGCAACTTTCCCAAAGTTCTTAATATATTAGTTGCACCTGTAGAACCAGAACCTTGTTCACGAATGTCAATACCATAAAACCAAGAACCTATCCAATAGCCACTAGGAGTAGCACCCAATAAATAGGCAACAATTAATATTACTGCATTTAATAGTAACCAATTAATCATTAATTTATTCCTTTAAACCTTGAAAAAATTAGTAATAAGAACCATAAATTTCATATCACCTAATTAGAGCTTGCTGAAAAAGTCTTATGGGTAAGGAGGTAGGGACGTTGTATGCAACGTCCCTACTGAGTCAGGAGCAATGGAGAATTTAGAGGTGGTAGGAAGAAGAATTATCCCTTAATTTTTCAGCCAATAGTCAACCCAAAATCCTAACTTTTTGCAGCTCTTTAGAACAAAAACCTTGTACTTTTTCCAGACCTAAAAATGCTTAAACCTTGATATGTATATAAAGGCTTTTTTATTTAATCAGCAAACCCTAATTAAGCAACATTTCATTAATTGATATATAGATAATTAGAGCATTACATAGTTAGATAGAAATAGGGAAAGAAAATTAGAGATTTAAAAAACTCTTTCATTA
>NZ_JBNHEQ010000274.1:0-6800 GCF_050016015.1 Dapis hubbardiae BLCC-M172 | reverse complement strand
TCAATTATCAATTATCAATTATCAATTATCAATTATCAATTATCAATTATTGAAGTTTTTCTTGTCTTAAAATTAGAAAGTATTATTGATATATTCCCGATAATTTATACTTGAAATAAGTAGCTATTCACTTAAGATAATTCTTCTTCAATAAATCCTTACTTAATTCATCAAAAAACTGAGAACTGATGGGGAGCTAGCTGTTTGCCCACCATTCCGAAAGAAATGCTTACCTGATTCCTATATATTATGCCTGAATCCTTACCAAAAAATGAGGGCATGAGCCTCCCCTTTTAAGGCAGGGCTGTTTCATTCTTGGTTAAGACAGAAGGGGAGCAGGGGAGCAGGGAGCAGGGGAGAATTTTCCACGCTTTACCCTAGATTTTCCCCAAATTTATCAATTATTCTTAAAGGTTAAAAATACGAATTGTTGTTATTTGAGGGAATTGAACCAGATATTTAGACAGAGTTTAATGACACTCCGAAGCTGAAAAATCGGCACTGATATGGCTAATTTCTCTATTTTCTGATCCTAAACATCTCTAGTTCTCCTTAAATTGTTAACTCATTTAGGCTTTGAAACAGCCCTGCCCCTTGGATAGGGGATGAAAAAATATTTAACTCAGTATTTCAAGCCTCCGACTAAGGTCTGAGGTTCACTGATAACTGTTTTGCTGACGCAAAGCTCCGCTTTATATGTCGGCGACAGCCGAAGTGCGTAATTAGGAGCATTCCGGAACGGAAAGTTGTGCGCCAGCAAAACGCTGCGCGACATGGAAAGCGGAGCAGTCCGTCAGGATAAAGCGCAGCTCCTCCGCAGGAGGCTAACTAATAACTGATAACTGAAATGACCTTAGTAGTAAAAGTCATTGACTTTAACTTATGATTTTACTTGACTGAATAATTAACTCTAATACCAAATTAATCTGAAGTTGCGTAGAATAAAATTTTATCAGAGTTAACTGTAGATAAACACAGGCAAGTTAATGAATTCATAATTTTGCACAGCCTCAGATAAAATTATTATAAAAACTCTCCCTTTAAGGATAAAAAAGAAAAAAATTATTTTAAGGATAAATAATGAACAATTATTAATTGTTAAAAATATCTACTGGAGACCTTTACCATGAGCTTAATAGAAGATATTTGAGAGAAAAAATATAGAAAAATAAACAACTTTTTCAGAAAAAAACTATAATGATTAAAATATTATGTTTTTCAATATATAGAAATCCTAAATTATTTGTGAGAATTTTTATAATAGTTAAGGTTGAGGAAAAACCTGGAAAATTCTTACTCCTGACTCCTACCTGTACGGGGAATTTCCTACGGAATGCTCCGCAAACGTGAATCGCCCCTACCACAAAAATATTATAATTGAAATAGGATTGCTATAGTCATTTTTATGTACAATAATCATCAAATAAAAACTACAGAGGTAAATCAAATTGCAAAATACAATATCTAGACAGTATTTTACTAACAAATTAATACCAAGTACAATCTTGATAACAGGCTTACTACTAGGATTAAATATAATGCCAGTCAAAGCTTTAGAAGAATATAATAGATTACTTCAAATAGGAATTATACAAAGATTTGGTACTAAACCAACAGATAAAATTATTATTAAAGCTACTCCAGGAGATCGATTGACTTTACGGTTTAAAACTCCGGCAGGAGAAGAAACTCTTACTACTGAAAAATTAGAGCTAAAAATTAAAATGAAACCTCTAGAAAAACCTCTCTTAAAAGAGCGGTTAATTCTTAGTAGTCACCGCAGTTATGAAAATGCTGAAGAAGATGCCCAGTTCTGGAAAAATAAAGGAATAGAAGTAGAAGTAACTCAACCAGGAAGATGGAAAGTTTGGGCAAAAAGAGAAGTCTATAAAACTCCTTTATTACGACGCTGGCTATTAGAAAGTATACAAGCTCATAGTAATACAAATGTCTATCTCGATCTGGAAGCTTTAAAACAACGACCTACAGCTTACTGGAATATGAATGGCTATACTTATCATCGCCATGAACTACATATTACTGCCGGGAAAAATGAAATTATTATCAATAATCAATTTAACCAAGACACAGCAATATCAGAAGAACGACGTTATGCTGGCTCATTAAAACTACAACCTAATGCTTATGGTACTTATACATTGGTGAATAATGTACCAATAGAAACTTATATTCGGGGAGTAGTACCTCATGAATTAGGAGCTTGGCCACCAAAAGCGTCCCTAGAAGCTCAGGCAATTTTAGCTAGAACTTATGCACTTAGAAATTTACATCGGTTTGCAGCAGATAATTATGAGTTGTGTGCTGATACTCACTGTCAAGTTTATAAAGGATTAGATGTATACCCAGAAACAGATGCAGCAGTAACAGCAACTAGGGGAAAAGTTCTGACTTATGAAGATGAGTTGATAGATGCTGTTT
Source organism: Dapis hubbardiae BLCC-M172 (assembly GCF_050016015.1). Taxonomy (NCBI): domain Bacteria; kingdom Bacillati; phylum Cyanobacteriota; class Cyanophyceae; order Oscillatoriales; family Microcoleaceae; genus Dapis; species Dapis hubbardiae. The sequence goes on along the minus strand of NZ_JBNHEQ010000274.1, from coordinate 4,361 downwards.
ACTTTGCTGTTAGTGGGGGTGTTACAGCAGATTTTAATGATTTGTGGAATGGTACTGAACGTCCTTATTTACAACCTGTTGTTGATGCGCCTAATAATATTTGGGACTTATCTACAAATAGTTTAGCTTCTGAACAAAACTTCCGTAAGTTTATGAATCTTACAAAAGGATTTAATGAAGAGGGTTGGATAGAATTTCGTTGGCGGGAAGTTGTTAGTTTACCTGGTATTGTTAGTTATTTAAAAAGTTATTTTCGACAGAAAAACAGCCCTTTTGCTCAATTTGAAATAATTAAAAAAGTAGAGGTTACCGAGCGATCGCCCAGTGGTCGTGTATTGAAAATGAATGTCGAAACAGACCTAGGTATGATACAGCTGAATAAGGATGAGGTGCAAAATGCTTTTTGGGTGCCTTGGAGTACACTATTTTATCTAGACCCTATATACAAACCCGATCAAACTTTGTGGGGTTACGCTTTTGTTGGAGGAGGGTTTGGACATGGGGTAGGTTTATCTCAGAAGGGAGCTATTAAACTTGCTGAGTTAGGTTGGACTAGCGATCGCATTCTCAGTTTTTATTTTCCGGGAACCACAGTTCTACCTCTGAGCGAGTTAGTTACTTTTGGACAAAAATAGTCATAGCGATCGAGGTAAAATAGTTTGGTTGTTTACAGCGCTTTTGAGAATTATCACAACCCAAAACCAGTAGGGAATTCCATGGAACTCCCTACTGTTGTCTATCCAAATGAAAAATGCTATATAGTTAATTCGGCGTTACTGAATTACAGCCGTTTTCCTGCACAGTAGACCACAGTAGGGGCGAATGGCATTCGCCCTTACAAGGTTTTGGTTATGACGGTGTGGTTTATCAATCTGAAAAGCGCTGTAAGGTATGAAAGTGGGTTTGTAGGGAATAGGGAACAGTTAATATTAACAAGTAGTTCAAACAATTCAAAATACACCCATCCCAAATACAAAATTATCAAATCATACCCATAATCAGCAACGCTGTTAATTCCAATCAACTATAAACAATCAAAAAAATCTAAATTATCATACATTCTAAGATGATTGATAACTAACTATTATCATAGATTTTCTTCTTGGTGAGTCGTAACAGTGCAGTCTTTTTTAGGATAGGCAATACAAGTTAGCAAATATCCTGCTGCGATCTGATCGTCATCCAAGAAAGAGCCATCAGTTTGATCTACAAAATCATCTGCGTTACCCTCTACCTTTCCTCCACAACTTGAGCAAGCACCTGCACGACAGGAGTATGGTAGGTCTAAACCTGCTTCTTCTGCAGCATCTAGAATATATGTATCATCGTCACAATCAATAGTTTGATTAAGTCCTTCTGCTTCATTAATTAGAGTAACTTTATATGTAGCCATGTAATTCTCCTCTCAAAATTGGTAGATAAATCTTAATAATTCTTGATTGACTTTAAGTTGTGAACTAAAGTCTTTAGTAAAGTTCTTCTTCTTTGTGAGTTTCGATCTTACAATCAGAAGTAGGATAAGCCACACAAGTTAGTACATATCCTGTTTCAATCTGATCGTCATCTAAGAACGACTGATCGCTTTGATCGACTGTTCCTTCTACAATTTTACCAGCACAAGTAGAACAAGCTCCAGCACGACAGGAAAAAGGTAAATCTAGTCCTTGTTCTTCTGCTTCATCAAGAATATATTTATCATCAGGACAATCAATTTCTTGTTCTCCGTCTGGAGTTATCAACTTTACTTTATAGGTTGCCATTTTACACTCCTTAATTCAATCGTTTCGTCTTTGTTTCATAAGTTTCTTTTCTGTCCAACTAAAGGATTAATTAGCTGGAAAATTGGTACTTATTTTTTCTCATTTTCAAGCTTTTGACATCCTCTTGGACATAAAGTCGCAGATATTCCTATCAAACCTTATCTGATCAATGGGTTTATGTTTCAACGGATTCTGCTAAAAGATACCCTAGTCTGAGCTTTACCTCCACGTCCGTTTCATGTCTCCGTTTCACTACCCAACATGAAAAGCTGGGCAAAACTGAAAAGTATAACTTTTCTGATAGCTTGAGATTCACCGGGTTTAGTAGATATCTAAGATAGAATTTCCAATCCATTCTAATTTTATCTTGATCGCTTCTACTAAATTTCTGAGAATTTCATTGAAAGACAAATTTCTCAAACAATAAACAATATTCAGATTTTCTATGGTTTGATCCAGCTAATTCTCTAAATTATGCCACACCAGAACTTTTCAACTAAAACCTTTATTTAATAGTCTTGGCTAATAGTTGAGCGATCTTAAACTATTAGCCAAGTGGGTATTACAGATTATCTTCCTGATGAGTTAGAATTTTACAATCAGATGTAGGCTTGGCAATACAAGTTAGTACCCATCCTTCCTCAATTTGCTCGTCATCTAAGAAAGACTGATCGCTTTGATCTACTGTGCCTGATTCTATTTTACCAGCACAAGTAGAACAAGCACCTGCACGGCAGGAAAAAGGTATATCGTATCCTTTCTCTTCAGCAACGTCCAGGATGATATCATCTTCAGGACAGTCAATTACTACTTCACCGTCTGGTGTAACTAGAGTAACTTTGTAAGTAGCCATTTAATTTTTCTCTCCAGAGTTTAGACTTATAAGTTAAACTTATACAATTCACTAGGGCTGATTAGCCAGTTAATTTGTACTTGTTTTTTTTCTATCTCTGATATTAAGGGAAAAAAGTAAACTTGTAAAACCTATTAGACCCAAAATTACTATAGAATTTATTATAAATAATTCTAATTTAATTCTGATTACTTATATCTTATTGGGCCATCATTATAGCCTTAATATTAAAAAATAATAAAATATAGCACAAATATATGAATATATAATTTATGATAAAAAATTTTTGTAATTCTATATGTTGCTATGAGTCAGATAAATATCTCTTCCCCTTTATGCTTTACTGTCCCAATTAGAGTTGGTATTGTTGGCACTGGTTATGCAGCTAACGCTAGAGCTAAGGCATTAAAAGCAGATGAGCGATCGCTCCTAGTCACAGTTGCAGGTCATACCCCAGAAAAAACTGAGGAATTTAGTCAAACCTTCCAAGTTCAGAATACAACTTCTTGGCAACAACTGGTAGAACGAGACGATTTAGATCTAGTCATCATTTCTACTATTAATAGAGATCATGGAGCGATCGCTCGCGCTGCTCTGGAAAATGACAAACATATAATAGTTGAATATCCTCTCTCCCTAGACCCAACTGAAGCCGAGTCATTAATTTCTCTAGCAGTTAAGAAAAATAAACTATTGCACGTTGAACATATAGAACTTCTCGGTGGTCTGCACAATGCCATTAAACAATCTTTGTCTAAAATTGGTAAAATTTTCTACGCTCGTTACGTCACAATTAATTCTAAACAGCCTGCCCCCCAAAAGTGGACTTATCGCTCTTCACTATTTGGCTTTCCTTTTGTGGGGGCGCTTTCTCGTTTGCATCGGTTTACCGATCTATTTGGTAAGGTTGATGCCGTTAATTGCCAAAGTCAGTTTTGGTATACAGAGGTTGACCTTTATAAAGCTTGTTTGTGTACTGCTCAGTTAAGGTTTAATAATGATGTGATTGGGGAAGTTGTCTATGGTAAAGGTGAAACTTTTTGGCAGTCAGAAAACATTTTTACTCTTTATGGCGAAAAAGGTACATTAATTTTTACTCCTCAACAAGGTCAACTATTGCAGGGAGAAAAAATACAAACTATAGAAGTTGGTGCTAGACGTGGTTTGTTTGCAAAAGATACAAAGATGGTAATTGAAAATTTGTTGGGAGGAGATCCTTTATATGTAACTCCAGAAGCAAGCTTGTATACTTTAAAAGTTGCTGACTTTACTAGAAAAGCATCAGATTTGGAGATGGGGTGATATAGAATCCGGGTAATTAGCGATCATATTGGGGAGGAGTCAGGAGTCGTAGGGGGGATTTCGTTTCCTGCGGAATGCTGCGCAAACCGAATGCTGTCGCAAACGCGTTTTGCATTCTGCAAAGCTCCGCTTTTCATGTTGCGTTTCATGGCGGCGACAGCCGTTTCGCTTTTCGGCTGTCGCCGACATGGAAAGCGGAGCATTCCGTCAGGAAATGCGGAGCATGACAAACGGAAATCGCCCGTACAGGAGTTAGGAGTTAGGAGAAATATTGGATTTGAAGTATTAAATTATATAATTTCTATTCAATAGAAAACTTCTCTTAATAATATGAAATTTTTCTTCTATTGCGTATAGAGCAATAGTTGATTCATTTTCTTAAGCACCCCAACAGAGGAGATGAATGTGAAATTTCTCTTCTATTGCGTATAGAGCAATAGTTAATT
>NZ_JBNHEQ010000273.1:0-12930 GCF_050016015.1 Dapis hubbardiae BLCC-M172 | reverse complement strand
ATAACTAATAACTAATAACTGATAACTAATAACTGATAACTAATAACTGATAACTGATAACTGATAACTAATAACTGATAACTAATAACTAATAACTGATAACTAATAACTAATAACTGATAACTGATAACTGATAACTAATAACTAATAACTAATAACTGATAACTAATAACTGATAACTAATAACTGATAACTAATAACTGATAAGACTCCCTTACTTTTAAGATTAGAATCATATTTTTTCCATCATTAAATCTTTCCATAAATTCCTCCTAAGTAGAAAACTACAAACATTTTCATTCTCTGAGAGCTACCTAAAAAAAATCGGCGCGTCAAAGGATTCTCGGTTGCATCCTCACAATTTTTGTGATATTCTAAAATTTTAATGGTGTCACTCGCATATCCGCATGACTTTTTATTCAACTCAATTTCCTGCTTAGAAGAATTGTCACTTGATTTTTATTCCCTTGTCTATCCAAAATGCTAACTTTCTCCCTTACTCCCCTATAAACCTTCACACAACTTTTCAGCAATAATTTCTCCGGCTAATTTATGTCCTGTAGCATTCCAATGACCTGTACACATTGCCGTATTTTTAAACCCATGAAAACAGACTGGATTTTCCTGAACATAATTCTCAAAAGGTTCAACTAAATCAATTACAGAAAAATTATAAATTTCTCCTAAATTTTGCAGTCTTTTTGTAGGATATAACCAGTCTTGAATATTCATAATTTTCATATATTCTTCTCGCCATTCTTGATTAGGATTGACTTGCATGGGAGTCATTACTGTAGCGACTTTAAATTCTGCTCCTTTTTCTTGTACTTCTTTTGCCATAATTCCGATTAGTTCATCTGTAATTTTCCAAGCTTCTTGCCAAGCAGAATTAGGAGGCTCTCTAAAATTATTTGCTTGTAATTTTTCAAAGTGTCTGGCAGCATTTCTCTTCTTTTGGTCTGCCTCTACTTTTTTGAGAATTTGCAAAATTCTGACATTATTTACTAGCCAAGTTGGTAATTTATCGACTGTAGTAATCATGTAGCGGTTTGCTTGACTAATAGTTAGCTGCCTAAAGGATAAATCTAATTCCAACTTCCCATTTTGATAGACAAAAAAAGGTCGGTAATGATTATTTTCTAACTGTCGAGAATTATCCGTAACATCATTGCCAATAAAAAAAGCTAAAAGCAAAATATCCGGCTGAAAATCCCAAACTTTTTCCCGGAGAGTTAATAATTGTTGGGCAGTTCCATAACCATCTACTCCAAAATTAATTACCTCTACTTTTTGACTTTCTAAATTAGTACATTTTCCCAATTCTTTCTGCATTACTGCCACAAAAGTTTGCTCGTAAGAAACTTGTACCGCTGAAGTAAAAGAATCTCCAAGAACAGCAATTCTTAGAGTATTTTCTGGTTTAGCTTTAGTAATTTCCGGTCCTCTGAGACCATGACTATTAAACTCTAAATAAGCCTTCCCTTCACCCGCCCACCAACCAGAAACATTTCCTTGGTAAGACCACCCTCTAACCGGATGAGGAATAGTATGAAATGTAGGATAAAACTCTGCATGGGTACTTTCAGGCATTTTTTTTAATCCCTCCAAACCAGCAACTCTTACTCCTACTTCAGCCATCGCTACCCCCACAAATAAACTGGCAAAAATCATACCTAGATTTACTGCCAAAGCTTTTAACTTTTTCATTATTTCAGCTAGAATTTTTTTTCATTTAATCATGTAGGTTGGGTTGAGAAACGTTAGGGAAGCTTATCCTACAGATAAACCCAACTTTAAAAATTTTCTTTGGTGTTTTAATAGTACCTAAGTAAAGTTTCAGCTCTGATAAATATGGTTTATTAAGAACATACAATTAATATTTAATGTAGACAAATAAACCCAACTTATCGACTACCACCTGGCAATAAGAAAACCAGGCTTTCTTTATTATCATTTTTATAAATTAGCTCTAAGTAGAAATTCATAAATAAATTGTATCAGTGTCTCACTCACAAAGGGAGAAAAATTCTCATGGAAATGGAGCAAGATGCTGATGCAAACGGAGCAAAACACTCCCAATACCTAAAATTTTAATCTTGATAGACCAATGCTAATAATTATTAATTTCACCTACCACCTCAAGCCAATGTTTTCCTAATTCAGGCTTCTTTTCTTTGTTTTTTTATTCACTTTCTAAGATATTTTTTACCGAAAATTAAGGTATAAAGCCTTCTATTTCAAGAGAAAAAAAATCCTTGAGCAAAATCCTATTCTTTATAAGAATAGGTAATTATTAATTATTATAGCGGTTTTCACTCATGTTGACTACAAAACTTCTTCCTTCTGCCTTCTTCCTTCTGCCTTCTGCCTTCTGCCTTCTTCCTTCTTTCTTTAAACTCAAATCTCTGTACTCTATATTAATAAAAACTGCTATAATTGTTAATTATTAATTGTTGAATGAGGTATTGACTAATAGGTAATACATCAATAATGAAAAATTAATCTTTACCAGAAAACTTCTAAACTGCTACTTCAGTATTGTGTCAATAACCCATCATCAACAAAATCATAAAAGCCTGATCAATTAATACTTTTAACTTTTTATTTCTGCCTAGACTAACTAGAAGTCAAGGAAGAGAAATGTAGTATTCAAAAACAAACCTTTTCCTTCCTTGTACCAAGATAATCAGATTAAAACAAAGTATAAATAAACGGAGCAATTACAGAAGACTGACTAGCAATAATCAAAGCTCCTAACAATACCAAAGTAATAATCAAGGGCAATAACCAATATTTTTTCCGCTCTCTCATAAAACCCCAAATGTCTTTGAGAAAGTCTAATATTCCTTCAAACATTTAAAAAGGTCGCTCCATACTTTCTCTAGTTTTTAATTGACTCATTACCCGATAAGTTGACGCTTCAACATTCAATTGTCGCTCCATAGGGTCTTTTTTAAACATTCGCATAATTACACCCATTGGCATAACTACAAGATAAAATACTAACCCCATCCAGAGAGGAGTCATAATCTTACTTAGGAAAATTCCCACCCGCATCCAAAACTTATAAACAGGTTCCAAAGTCGGAGGTGAAACAACTGCCAATACCAATAGAGGAGTAGCAATTACCCAAGGCCATGCAGGTGGAGGCCAATGTCTGTGGAGTAACGGTAATAATAGACCAAATAAACCCCCAAAAACACCGCCTACTATTAGACCAAACTCCCTGAGACCCTTCTTATCAATTTTTGGTATCTCGCGATCGCTCATTAATTTATCAGTAATTAAGATTTGATTAACGTTTAAGTCCTAGCAGAAAAGCTGTTAAAAGTCAAGATAAATCTATCTCCTGTGAGGAGAAGAGCTGAGGGCTGATAGAACCCATTTGGGTACTCCTAAACAAGTAATATAATGATTTTTGCAATTTCACCTTCTGAGAATAAAAGGGGTCATTTCAGTTATCAGTTAGCCTCCTGCGGAGGAGCTGCGCTAACAGTTATCAGTTAACCTCCGACTAAAGCCGGAGGCTTGAAATACTGAGTTAAATATTATTTTCATCCCCTTAAAAAGGGAGGCTTTTGACCTGATTTTTTGGTAAAAACAGAAGCTGAAGTATGACCCAAATCTACTTAAACATAGTTTTTTTCAAATTTTTTCATTTTAACATAGTCAACAATGGTGTACAAAAAATAATGTGTAAATATGGCAGCGCAGATTGCTATACTAATAACTAATAACTTAAATGACAGGAGAAAGTCTTGAAAACAATTGAACCTTATAAAACCTCTTTAAGTGCAAATAACGCTTACTGGATGGCAAGAATGGCTAGACTTGTTTATTATAATCGTCCAGATGATACACCAGATGAAGAAAAAATAATTGCAGATTTAAAAGCTGAAGATGAAAAGTTCATTTCTGTAACTGGAGACTCTAAAAATAGTGCCCAGGCTATGTTAGTTGAACATGAAGACTATTTTTGTCTGGCTTTCCGTGGAACCAATGAACTAAATGACTGGTTCGACAACTTCAATGCTTTTCTAATTAAGAAACTATTTGGTAAGTTTCATCGTGGTTTTTTTAATTCTGTTGAAGATAGTTGGGGGCCATTGTTTAGCAAATACCAGGAATTAAGACAGAAGAAAAAACGTCCTCTATTTTTAACTGGTCATAGTCTTGGGGGAGCGATGGCTACAGTTGCTGCTGCAAAGCTAATCTACATGGGTTTACCGTTTATGTCTGTTTATACTTTTGGACAACCCCGTGCTTTAGAGAATGCAACTGCACGTTTATTCAATATAGAAGCAAAATCAAGGTTCTTCCGCTTTCATAATAATAATGATTTAGTTACTCGTGTTCCAACTCGTCTAATGGGATATAGTCATGTAGGTACCTACATTTATATTTCAGAAGAAATGGAACTCCATCTTGAGCCTGGTTTCTGGTTCCACTTTCTTGACTCTGTTGATGGTGCAGCTAACGACCTATTCAAGCTAGGTATTGATGGTGTAAACGATCATTCTATGGACAAATATTTGTCAGCAGTGAATAATTGGAATCTGATGTAAAAGAGTTAATTGTTAATAATATTGCCCTGACGAGTTAAAAAAGTGTTTGGGAAAGGGTGGAGCGATCGGTATAAATAAAGGACAGAAACCGGGTTTGTATACAATGCTGATGTCTGAGTGAGATTTGTCTCCGGCAAACCCGGTTTCTTATAGCATCTCGATTACAATTGGGCAATAGTAAATGTTTAATGAATAAACTAACATTAATTATCAAAGTTACCATAGTTTAAAAAGTTTTTGGGGAAGGGTAGAGCGATCGCTTATCTGTTATAATTTTCCTTACTCGTTACGCTAACAACTGAACATAAGTCAACAGCTATTGTCGGTGGCGACTTCAATCCATCCTTGAATAGCTTATTCCAGCATTTCTAGAAGATGTTCATAGCTTTCACCCCAGGTATGACATCCAGGTAAAGCGGGAACTGAACCACACCAAACTCCATCTTCTTGCCAAATAATTGCTTTAATTTTCATTACTCTAACCTAAATTGGATAAGTTATTAACTATAGTCTAAAAAGTATTTGGGGAGGGGTAGAGCGATCGCTTATTTGCTATAATTTTCCTTATTTGCTCACCACAAAATTTTCAATCTATCAAACTGCTGTACTGAATTTTTAGACTTGATAAAGGCAAGTCAAATCCCTGACAAACGCTTGACGTCAATATCACTGACCGTCATTTCTGCTTGCCAAATATCGTACTGAATTTACTGGTTGAGACAACTTTCAGCAGATGTACCAAAAGCGTGAGAAACTTGTCACCCCGTAAACTTTTTGAGGGTTCTAGATTCAAACAGGCTCACTTTATTTCCACTCTAAGATGGAAACAAACTATATAAAAATTTGTCTGCTAGTTTGTCTGGCAGGGTCTTGTGAAAATTCAGTATGTATAAATTCCACATAATTATAAGTATTAATCCACAAGTGAGCGCCACAAGGTGCGGGATTGTAAGGTTCATAGACAATTTGGCAAGGACCTGGAATATATAACTCATAACCATAGTCGTTGCGCTTGCCTTCCTTAACAGAAAGCACTGGTTCCAGTTTTTCAGGAGGTTTACCGAAATTACCTTTAATCTTGTTTTGATTAACATGAATCATTTTAGGTTCGGTGGGTTTTTCTTTGTTCCAGATACCTTTCGGACCACGCCGAGCCGGAATTATTACAGGCATTCCATTTTCAGAGACTGGTATTTCCCAAAATCTACCATTTTTCTCAGCATCTTTGACTCTTCCTTGAGCCAGTAAAACTAATAAACGTTGACGGGAGATACCTAATAAAAAAGATGCTTCTCTAGTACGCATGATTTTTTCCTCAACTATTGTACAATAGTAAGGATATCATAAACAAGGTGACATTGAGAGAGTTATCTAAAGAATATGTAGTAAATGCAATTATTGATTTTGTGGTAGTGGTGTACAAGTAGTAATACTCAGAATATTAACTCAACTAGAGACCTTAGAGTATTAAGCTTGGGGTGGAGCGATCGCTTACCTACTACAATCTTCCTTTTTGCTTACCATAAAATTGTCAATCTGTCAAACTGCTGAAAGGTCAAAATGTAGGGGCTTTCTCGCGAGAAAGCCCCTACTGTCGGCTGCAGTGAATTGTTAGACTAGATAGCAATTGTGAGTCTGTGAGCCTATGAGAGTTTAAATACCATTTTCTGTATTAGCAATATGAGCTAAGGGAATTTTATTAAGTTCAGAGAGATTTTTTGCACACCGATCAATAATTTGCTCCTTATCTGCTGATAACCAATCAAAATCAGTAGCAGTACATACTTCTGGCACAATCTCATAACGTCGAGCAGATACTGACTCATCCACTTCTTTCCCAACAGCAAATCCATGCTGTAAAAGTGCCCAAATGACGGTAATACAAATACACTGAATTTCACCAAGTTTCTCCGTAGATACCTGCGCAATAATATCTGTCTGCGCATTGTCTACTATTCCCAAAATTCCTCCTAGACAACTTCCAATCACTGAGCCAACTTGTGCACCTATCAAAATACCGGCTCCAACTCCTCCTGTTAAAACAGTAGAAGCGGAAGCTCCAACAGCTACCCCTAATGTTGTTCCAAGAGCAGTAAGGCCACTTGTAGTAGAACCTGTATATATCAAAAGTTCTCTAATATTAGTTTTTCTTCTTATATTAGGTTTAGGATTGTTGATAATTGCATCATGTATATTTAAAGGTACAACTACTTCGTAATACAGCTCGGAAGCATTATTGATAAAGTCTATCACTGCATTATAGAGCAACTCAGACATTCTGAATACAGCTTCCTCTTTTGATTTGTCTAGATTGTAATCAAATGCTGAGGTTTGAACAGTTATTGTCTGCCGACATTTATCTAAACACTTGAATATTAGATTACAAGCTTTATTAACTTTATTTTCTTGATGTTCTTGAAAGGCTGATAGGCTTTCCTCAAAGAATAGCTTTTTATCAGGAGGAAGACATTCCTTTATAGCACTATATATCTCTACCACTTGATCTGGATTATACCAATGAGCATCAAATTCAAAGTTTTTGAATACACCGCTATTGTCAAGTACCTTTTCCCATTGTTTAATTCGTTTTGTCAGTTTAGGATCTACATTTGATTTTGTGTTTACCTGGAGTAGAGAAATGCCTTTATTTAATAGAGCTACAACTCCTTTTTGAGCAGATACAACTAGCTTTATCTCTTCTTCATGGGAGTCATCTGGTACTGTCTCTAAAGAGACTATATACAATATGACATCGCTTGATTTAATTGCCTTCCAAGCTTTCATATCATAGTTTAATTTTTTCTCTAATTCTGAATTTAATTCTGTTAAACCTTGTGGTTGTTGTTGTAAAAAAAGCAGAAGATTTGCTTGTTGAAAACCAGGAGTATCAATAAAACTAGCTTGTAGTCCTTCATATTCATAGGGGACAGGTTTAGAATTTGGAGTCACATTCGCTCGATCATCTATTTCTCCTATTTCTTTCTTTATTAAGGTCTGGATCAGAGTAGTTTTTCCACTATTAGTATGTCCGGTAACTGCAATTTTAATCAATTCAGGATTTTGCATTGTATTTATATCCTATACATTTTTTGAGAACAATTGAGTCTAATAATAATTACTACATTAGTTTAGAGAAAATTATCGGAATGGAGGAGAATAAATTAGTCCTCCGTTGTTCCATAAGTTATTTAGCCCTCGTTCAATCGGAGTTGAAGTATTTGGACCGAAATGTCTATTATATATTTCACCGTAATTTCCAACTTTATCAATAATTCTTTGGGCATAATCTGGCTCAAGTCCTAAAAGTGAACCTATACTTTTTTCTTGTTTTTCTAGACCTAAAAGTGAACCTATACTTTTTTCTTGTTTTTCTAGACCTAAAAAACGACGTATCTTAGGGTCTTTACTATCTTTCATTTCCTCAAGATTATTTTGATTAATTCCTAATTCTTCAGCCTCTATCAGAGTAAATACAACCCATCGAACAATTTCAACCCACTGTTGATCACTGTCGATTACAGCGGGAGCTAAAGGTTCTTTAGATAAGGTTTCAGGTAATATAGTATGTTCACTTGGATTGTTAAGCGAGCTTAACAATCCAACAAGTTGTGATTTATCAGCAGTTACTGCTTGACATTCACCTTGTTTGTATCGTCTATTGATATCCTTTTGAGATCGGAAAGGTTTAATTTGAAATGTTAATTGACGGTTCTCCTTTTCATCATCCAAATTTTCCTGGTTAGTAGTTCCTGCTTTGACACAAATTGTTGTACCATTTAGATCATTAAGTGACTTTACTTCACTATTTTTTCTAACCAAAATACCCTGTCCATCATAAAAAACTATTGGACCAAATTCTATATTGTTATCAGATACATCCCTACTTACAGTCCATGTTGTATTTCTTGAAAGAACATCATATTTTTTTGATTCAAGGTGTTCTTTTGATTTTAAACGTTCTTCACTATCCAGATACTTATATTTTACTGCTTTGGGATCATTGAAAATAGCCACAGCAATAGCTTTACATATATCTATATCAAAGCCAGAAGTATTTTCTTGCTTTTGTTCTTCAATATTGTCTTGCGTCATATCAATCTGGCTCACATTACTGAAGCCAGCCAAATTACCATATACCCCACAATTTAGTTTTCCCCTTTCCATAACCTGTTCCAATATACTTTGATCTGATGTATTAGGAGGTTGAGTTAAAGTATGATGAGGAGTATTGTTTTGATCACTACACTTTTTTAGGTGATGGTCAACATATATCCTCACTGTGACAATAAAAGAAACTAGGCAAATTAATATTAAAAGGATAATTTTACTAGAAATTCGACGGCTTAAAGTCATAGGAAATAATACTTGAAATATTCAATTTCCGATTTTTTCTTCATCTTAACCAGAGTTCGATGCTTATAATATAGAATCCGGATAATTAGTTGAAGAAAAACTTTTTTCCTTTCGACCTTTCTTTATCTTCTGCCTTCTGCCTTCTGCCCTCTGCCTTTCTTTTGTAGATACGATAAGTATTTAACCGCTATATAAGTTTATAAGCAAGCTAAAAAATTTATTCACTAATGATTTCAGAGATTAGATTAAATTATTTTCACCTTAGAAAAAGAGCTTATTAAAAATTAGAGTAATTTGGCAATATTATCATAAAAAAATTATGCAGAAAATTATGGCTTTGCTGAGACATAATGACCAGTAGTCAAGGTTATAATCAAGAAACAAAAAATCTAATTTTTTCTTTGATACCTAATTCTATAAATGATAACCACTCAGCAAAACCAAAATAACTTTTGACCCCTACTTTAATCCAATTCAAATTCCTGTTTCCAAGACTCATCCTTTTGCCAAGGAATTTGCTGAGTCTTCGCCATCAAAAAATTCTCGACTACCAAATAATCCATCTCAGTCCGCATAAAACACCGATAAGCATCTTCGGGCGTACAAACAATAGGCTCACCTCTTACATTAAAAGAAGTATTCACTATTACCCCACATCCCGTCAACTTCTCAAAATGCCGAATCAATTCATAATACCGAGGGTTAGTTTCCTGATGAATAGTTTGAATTCTTGCCGAATAATCAACATGAGTAATAGCTGGAATTTCCGATCGCGGCACGTTCAACTTCTCAATTCCAAACAACTGTTTTTGCTCCTCAGTCATGGGAATTAACAAATTCTCTTGCACCGGAGCTACCAACAACATATAAGGACTAGAATGTTCGATCTCAAAATAATCTGAAACTCGTTCTGCCATAACCGAAGGCGCAAAAGGTCGAAAAGACTCCCGATACTTAATCTTCAAATTCATCACCGACTGCATTTTTTGATTCCGGGGGTCGCCAATAATAGACCGCCCTCCCAAAGCGCGGGGTCCGAATTCCATCCGACCTTGAAACCATCCGATAACATTGCCATTATCTAAAATTTCTGCTAACCGTGGCATTAACTCCGAATCTGGCAAATATTCATATTTCGCCTGAATAGCATCTAGATATTCCCGAATTTCCTCATCTGCAAATTTCGGTCCGAGATAAGCTCCCTGCATCATGTCATTAGGAGCGCGACAAACAGGAGGTTTTGCCACAGAAACAGCAGTATTTCCAGACTCCACAGAAACTAATTCCTTTTCTGGAATATTCTCAACCACCTTTTCTATAACTCGCGGTTGATCGTGATATTCGTACCAAATAGCTAAAGCAGCACCCAACGCACCACCAGCATCTCCCGCAGCAGGTTGAATCCAAATATCTTTAAAAATTCCTTCCCGTAAAATTTTACCATTCGCCACACAATTCAGAGCAACTCCCCCTGCCAAACAAAGATAGTCAGCATTCAGTTCTTTTTGCACGGTTCGACTCAGACGCAACACTACTTCTTCAGTCACTCTCTGAATAGAAGCAGCAATATCCATTTCCCGTTGACTAATTTTTGTTTCCGCTTTCCGAGGAGGTCCGCCAAACAATTTGTCAAACTTCTCATTAGTCATAGTCAACCCGGTTGTGTAGTTGAAATATTCCATATTCAACCGGAAAGTACCATCAGCTTTTAAATCTATCAGATTATTTAAAATCAAATCCACATAATTAGGTTCTCCGTAGGGAGCTAAACCCATAAGTTTATATTCCCCAGAGTTGACTTTGAAACCAGTGTAATAAGTAAAAGCTGAATAGAGCAAACCCAACGAGTGAGGAAAATCAATTTCCCACTGGGGAGTCAGTTTATTTCCTTCTCCCAACCAAACCGAAGTAGTCGCCCATTCACCAACTCCATCCAGACACATTACCGCAGCGCGATCGAACGGACTGGGGAAAAATGCCGAAGCTGCATGAGACTGATGATGTTCGGTAAACATCAGTTGGGGAAGATGGGATGCTTTACACTGACCTAATGTAGATAATTCTTTTCTTAAAACGGTTTTCAGATATAATTTTTCTTTTAACCAAATTGGCATTGCCATCAGAAAAGAGCGAAAACCTTTAGGAGCATAACTAAGGTAAGTTTCCAGGAGTCGCTCGAATTTAACTAAAGGTTTGTCGTAGAAAACTATTTGGTCTAGGTCAAGTAATTCGATATTCGCTTCCTTCAAACAATAGGAAATAGCATTTTTCGGAAATCTGGCATCATGTTTTTTACGAGAAAATCTTTCTTCTTGGGCGGCGGCAATAATTTTTCCATCACATACGAGGGCGGCGGCACTGTCGTGGTAATAAGCTGAGATTCCCAGGATGTTCATATCTATAAATTTTTTCTCCTCACTGATAGACTGTTTAGCTGCAATTGGCGAAAACTTTAGCTAAATATCCTCAGATTATAGTTCATACAAGCATAGTCTAATTTAGTCCAACATTGAAAACTATTTCCTGGGCCAAAGCAGATAAGCTCTGCCTATGAATGATAAATAATTTTTATATAAAATTAGTATTGTCATCCGCTTTAATTATCTGTATATTAAAAATATGAAGTAAAGCAAGATTAAATAACAGTTAAATAGATGTCTACTAGAAGTTCAAAAAAGCAAGTTACGGTAATATTTCCCCATGCTCATTCGGTTACTAATTTAGAAGATATTGAGGAGGCTAAATCTCCAATTGCTTGGCAAATATTTGAAGAGTTTATGAGTAGTGCAGTCAATCACCATAAACAGCAAATAACTTCTATGTTTGATGATTACTGTAGGGAAAACCCTGATGCTGTTGAGTGCAATATTTATCCATAATAATTAATTACACAATAATTCAGTAAGCACAAGCAAAGAGTTAGAAATTAAAAAGTTTAATATCCGCAATTTTCAATCTACTTTATCCATTTTGAGCAACGATTATCATTGCAATTAATTTTCTAAAAATTGGAGAAAAAAAATGCAAGTTACTACAAATAATTATCCCAACAATATTATTGACATCTTGTTACAACCTGGTCGCAACTTTATTAATAATGTAGATATTAATAATGCGGAATTTGCCAGAAAGTTATGTCAATTTATTCCGGCTCAATGCCCTTTCGCCAGAGATATTAAATTTTTCGGGCGTACAGTTTTAAAAATTCCACCTATGTGTAAATTGAATCCTTTTTACTATGAAATAATTAGTTTACGCTTTCGCGCTTTGACTTTCTTAGCTGATGTTTGTTTAGAAGATATTACTCCTTACTGTTAAATATAATTCTGGATATTCGGCAACAGACAATAGTGAGAAAAATATTTCCCAGTCTGAGATTTACAGCAGTTTTCTACCGCTCTAAAATTACTGCAACTTCTGGTAAAGACAATAACTGATCATACAAAATATTAGCAATAAATTCATTGCCAAATACAGAATAATGCCCATTATCGCCTAAGAATGCTGTTTCTACTTTTTCATTAGAAATTCTCTTTCTAAATTCAGCAATAAGATCGATATAAATTATGTTGCGTTTCTCTAACTCTACCTGTAGATATTGTCGCCAAAAATCAGATTCATTTCCATAATAGTCAGAACTAATAGGTAAATAAACTACTTAAATCACCCGTGCCAAATATTTATATTTGCTCTTGAGTAGGATTATTAGAATTTTATCAGTGGCATAGTCAAGTAAGTTTAATTTTAGCGATCGCTCGCCTTGATCTTAACTAGCTATCAGCTTTTAGCATTCAGCATAAAAATCAACCTATAAAATTATTCTACTGCTGTAAAATTACTCTAACTTCTGACAAAGATAACAACTTTTCATATAAAACATTAGCAAAAAATTCATTGCCAAATACAGAATAATGCCCATCACCTCCCAAGAATACTGTTTCTACTTTTTCATTAGACATTCTCTTTCTAAATTCAGCAATAAGATCGATATAAATTATGTTGCGTTTCTCTA
>NZ_JBNHEQ010000272.1:34924-35937 GCF_050016015.1 Dapis hubbardiae BLCC-M172 | reverse complement strand
CTGTTGTTGGTTGGCGTGAAGTTTGGGGTGGTCTTGTTATTTGTTTTTCCGTATTTTCTGTATTTTCTGTTGTTGGTTGAAGTGAGGTTTCATTAGTAGCAAAAGAAACTGTTTCTTGACTTTCTGTCGCCGAATTTTCTGGCACAATTACATTGGCTCTAATTTGTTGATTTGTATCATAACCTTTGTCTGTCAAAAATTGACGCAAACTGGCAAAATATTCTGAGCGATCGCTACCTTTATATACCTTTTCTATTAATTTCCAGCCATCTTCTTTTTCGCCTAACATATATTTATTTGCTAGGTAAGCAGCCAAAACTCCTTTAACATTTTGGTTTTGATTTGAACGCCTGTAAAATTCTAGCCAAATTTCTGAGGAGCTGGTATTTATTTGTGCTGGATATTTCTTAGTTACATCTAATATTTCTCCTTGACGATACTGCCAGATACGGACCGGAAATACTGAATCATTTATATCAGCAAATACATTAGCAAATCTACTATCAAAACTTTGAAATTCTGGAAGATTATCATTATCTAAATCTTTGAGTCGATAATTAATATTCCCCCAGTAATGCCGCAGCATAGTATATTTATTTTCTGTAGGTTCATAACGATAAATCAAGGAATAAGTACCGCCTGCAAATGGAACATTACTATTATTTATTGTGAATAAATCTATCAATACCTCGGATTCTCCGTTGCCATCTAAATCTAGTAATTGTACTTTAACAAATCTACCTGCTAATACTGCCGTTGTACTGTCAGATTCACCTGCCAAAGATTTTACTGGTACTGGTTGATTTAAAATAATTTCTCCACTTCTAATAATTTTCAGACGTAGATCGCTGACTAAATCTGTATTATTTGCTTGTTCATAAAGAATTTCTGCCTGTAAATTACCATTAGCAAATCTTTCTACTATTCCAGGTGGATTTGTATTTTCTGTAGCAGTTGGTTCGGGATTTTCTGAGTTAGAATTTTCTCTAGTATTTGTTACTTCTGTAGTGCTT
>NZ_JBNHEQ010000272.1:20503-34824 GCF_050016015.1 Dapis hubbardiae BLCC-M172 | reverse complement strand
ATTTTCTGTAGAAGTTGTTTCGGGATTTTCTGAGTTAGAATTTTCTCTAGTATTTGTTACTTCTGTAGTGCTTTGTGAACTTGTATTTTCTGTAGAAGTTGTTTCGGGATTTTCTGAGTTAGAATTTTCTCTAGTATTTATTACTTCTGTACTTCTTTGTGAATTTGTATTTTCTGTAGAAGTTGTTTCGGGATTTTCTGAGTTAGGATTTTCTCTGGTTATTGTTGTTTCTGTAGTCTGGTTCGGTAAAGTCGCAGTGGTTGTTGAACGACTATTTTTAGAAAAATTTGCAATATATTCTGAGGGAACTTTCGCAACTACTTCATCATTATTTTTTTGATTATTGGCAATAGCTTGACAGAGAAAAGTAGCTACATCTGAGCGAGTAGCATCTTGATTAGGATTAAGCTGCCTAACATTTGGATAATTAACAACAATACCTTTTTCTGTTGCTGCTGCAATAGCTTTTTTTGCATCTTCAGGAATTGCTTCTGCATCGTCAAAAAAATTGTTTAAATTCTTTTCTGAAGATGAACTTGCTTGATAATTTAAACCTCCACTTAAAGCCGTCAAAACTTGCCAGCGTGTAATCTTGAGAGTCGGGTTAAAAGCTTTACCAATATATGCCGATAGAAAACCCATTTGATAAGATTTTTGAATAGCATTATAAGCCCAATAGTCTTGAGGAATATCTACAAAATTAATCGAATCCCGCACAAGTTTTGTATCTGGAAAAGCCTTAATAATTATTGCAGCAAATTCGGCTCTAGTTACAGGCGCATTAGGGCGAAAATTTTGATTTTTTTCGTCGCCAGATATTATTTTTTTGTCTAATAAACTATTAATACAAGCTTGAGCAAAATGATTTTCAATGTCTTGTAAGGTTGTTTCCGCAAGTGCTGATGTAATTTTTTTGCGGTTAAATAATTCTGGGGTAATTATGGTACTTAACCCTACGAACAAAGCAAGTATAGAATGCCACTTATAAATTTTAATCATTAATATTCCTCCACCAATTCTGATAAAAGTCAAAAGTCAAAAGTAATCTCTGACCCAAAAATAAACTCTCCCTTTTAAGAAAGTTAAAAGTTAAAAGTCAAAAAAATTTAACTTCAGTATTTCAAGTCTCTGACTGTAGCGGTCGGTACTGTTTGGCTCCACGATATGTTTCGGAGCATTCCGTCAGGAAAAAACTAAGTTCCGACCCAGAAGGCTAACTGATAACTGAAGAAAACCTTTAACTACAGATTGATAATTTCTTATTTTACTCCCTTTATTATGCTTTGACTAAATAAAATTACATTTAGTTCCCTTTTCATTACAAGAAGGAAGGAGGAATAAGGTTAATTTCAACAAGAATTACAAACCGAATTAATACCAAGCGTGATAAATGTTTATTACATAAGCTAGGGACGTTGCATACAACCTCTGTACGGAAGGATAAATAAGGCTTTAGTTCTCTAGCAAAGAAGGGGTAAATATTGAAAAAAAGGGGGAAATGGTGTGGGGTTTTGGTCATTTCAGTTATCAGTAACCTCTGGCTGTTTGCGCAGCATGACCTAGGAAACCCAGAGGCTTGGAATAATGAACTTTTATCTTTTCATTCCCTTAAAATGGGAGGCTTTGAACCTCTTTTTTTGGTAACAAAACCCCCTAACCTTTGCTATTAGCTAAGGATTGACATCCTTAGCCTGATTCAAACTTTAATATTGAGTTTATAAAACGTCTTTTAAGTGAGTTAAAATAGGAATATTTGTCTATTTATTTTTATTCATTTCAACACTTTTTTATCTTTGTTCCCCACATTTGATCTATAGTAATAAATTTATAGTTTTTCTCCAGTAAAACAGGAATTATTTCTGTAACACTTTTGGCAACATCCTGACCGCCAGAACATCCATCATGCAAAACAATAATCGAACCATTAGATGTTTGCTGAACTACTCGATTAACAACTACTGAAATTCCTGGTCTAACCCAATCTACAGGTACTACAGTCCACATCACAGTTCTATATTCCCATTCCTTTAATAACTTAATAATTTGAGGTGTAGCTATGCCATAAGGAGGACGCACATCAAAAATTGATTGTGGTGCTAATCCACAGGCTTTATTAATAGAAAGTTGCGTTTTTTCTAAACTAGATTTAAGTTCAATAGGAGTTAGTTTAGGAAATGAAATATGTTCGTAGCCATGCAAACCAATCCAATGACCTTTTTCATATATTGCTTTAGTTACTTCTGGATAACTGTCTACACATATTCCTAATAAAAAAAAGTTTGCTTTAATCTGATACTTATCTAAAACTTCTAATAATTGAGGTGTATATTCTGGGTGAGGTCCGTCATCGAAGGTAAGAGTAATTTCTGGTTTTTGTGTGTTTCCTTGCCATAAACAATTGGGAAAAGAAAATTTTAATATTGGATGTAAAATCGGAAGTAAAGGTGCTAATGCCATATAGAAAAATCTAATTTTTTGCTTTTAAATTATATCATATAAAATTTAGGAAATAAGTGGAAATTTATTAGCTCCCCATTCCGCACCGAAAAAATATTCTCGCTTAAATAGCTATATAATTTTTAGGTGTTGGTGATGCGTGGCTATGATTTTTCTGGCATTCTAGAAACCGGGTTTGTGTTAGATGCCGATAAATAGTGAAATTTGTCTCCAACAAACCCGGTTTCTGATAACAGCTCTTTAGATTTCATAGCTCGGTTCACCAACACCAATTTTTATTATGGCTCATTAATGAGACTTGATGAGGACTTAGGCATAACCACCACATCTTGTAGGGGTGATTTCCTAACGGAATGCTCCTAATTACGCGAATCACCCCTACAGATAGCGTATAATTCGACATTTTGCGTAAGTCCTATTGATATTAGAGATTACTTTTAGCTTTTGACTTGCGTATAGCGCTATAACAGGAATGGGTTTGGAGACCAAACCCCCCTAATTTCTGGGGGTTGGATGGAACTCCCCATGCTCCCCGACTCCCTAACTTTCAAAGGGCGTACCAAAAACCTGCGTCCAATAATGATTGGCGTTAACGCTACCAGTATCCTCCTCCAAGAAATAGTAACCAATACCAATTTCTTCCAAATTAGGGTTGAGAATATTAGCACGATGTCCGTCGCTACCCATCCACGCTTCTACTACTGCTTCCGGTGTCTGTTGCCCGGCAGCAATATTTTCTGCCCAAGCTGAAAAGTCATATCCTGTAGCTGCAATACGATCGCCTGCGGAGGAACCATCTAATCCGGTATGCTCGAAAAAGTCTAGTTCTGCCATATTCTGCGAGTGAGTTTGTGCTGCCTGATTTAACAGTGGATCTGCTGTCAGGGGATCTAAACCTAACTGAGTACGCTCTTGGTTGGTAAGTGCGACGACTCTATCTATAAAATCTTGACTATCTGGTTCAGTTCCAATATTGGAATTACCTTCAAATACGAAATTGGCACTACTGAGACTACCCACAGATATGTTATTTACTTGAGCGATCGCTTCTCCAGTTAGACTATCAATAATTAGAGTGTTTTGCTGACTATCACCACTACTTTCTAAACTAATGTTGTTTACACCATCGGGTAGCTGAATTAGATCGATGCCATTTTCAAAATCAGCTATTTCATCAATACCTGCACCACTTTCTAATACAAAAACATCGCTCCCCTCTCCACCAGTGAGAGTATCTTCTCCTAAACCACCACGAAGAGTATCATTATCTCGATCACCAAACAAAGCATCGTTACCTGCATCCCCAAAAAGAGCGTCATTATTTTTGCCTCCATATAAAGTGTCAGCACCATTTCCTCCTCTAACCACATCATTTTCGCGATCGCCACGAACTAAGTCATCACCGCCACCACCGTCTACCGAGTCATTGTCTTTCCCTCCAAATAAAGTGTCAGCACCATCTCCACCATTAAGACTATCTTCGCCCCGGTTTCCCATAATTACCTCTGAGTCTGAAGATCCTGTAATTAGATCGTTGCCACCAAGAGCTGCTAACCCATCGGGAAAATCAGCTAGTTCTCCAAAGGAGAGAGCTATAATGTCAGCATTATCGCTGGCGAGTAAATTATTTCCATTAGGAGTAAGTTCGTTTTCCATTTGTTAGATCCTCTAAAAAATTTCTTTAACTTATACAAGATTTACAATGAGATACGAAAAACTAGGTTTGAGATTGCTTTCCGTTCCGGACTGCTCCACAAACCCTGTTAGTCGCAATGACGCAAATACCTTGTACTGTGTAAGTCCTATAGAAGCCATTTGGTATCTCCAGAAAATAGGTCATCAGGAGAAGCAATTGATAATTTATGGGTAAGAATTGATTGGATTTTGGCAGATATCTAATACACCCCATCTCCTTCACTCCCCATCACCCCATCACCCCACCTCCCCATCACCCCCTCTACTTTTAAATAGATACCTTCAGGGGTTCTATATAATTAATAGGGGCTACACAAACGGAATCCTGAAATCCGGTTTTTTCGTAGATGTTTATTGTTCAAACCAAGGATTTTTTCTAGCAACGGAGTTTCTTTGCGTAAATCCTATAATTAACAGGACTTACGCAAAATATCAATTTATACGCCACCTGTAGGGGTGCTTCTTATACGCCAAGGGGGTGCTTCGCGAAGCACCCCTACTAGATATGGTGGTTATGCGTAAATCCTATAATTAAATTATAATCAAAGCTGATTTCAGTTAACAATCAGTAATTGTCGCAAATTGAAATTAAATTCATATCTTGATTCTGTAAAAATACATATTATTGGCATGATATATAGCGTTTCCTAAGCTTATGAGGTACAGTTGTATTTTTTTCTTTTTGTTCCCTGTTCCCTGTTCCCTCTTTTCCAATGAATAACTTAACAAAACTTTACAATTTGATAGTAGAACCTCTAGTCCACAAACTTGTAAAATCCAGATGAACTACTTAGAGAGGAATAAATTAGGATGAAAAAGTATGTCTGTATTGTCTGTGGATATATATATGATCCGGAAGAAGGAGACCCAGATAGTGGTATAGATCCAGGAACTGCCTTTGAAGACATCCCCGATGATTGGGTTTGTCCAGTTTGTGAAGTAGGCAAAGAAGAGTTTGAACCAGTTGAAGAGTAATTAATATATAAAATGTCTTTCTCACCTCTTAAAATTATAGTTGTCGGTGGGGGAGCAGCAGGTTTTTTTGCAGCGTTGGCAGCAGGCGATATCACCTGTAGTACCCCCCAAACCCATGTCACCATTTTAGAAGCAGGACGACAACCTCTGGTAAAAGTCCGCATATCTGGTGGTGGACGTTGTAATGTCACCCACGCTTGCTTTGACCCAGCAATTTTTATCCAAAACTACCCCAGAGGTAGTAAAGCACTTCGGGGTGCATTCACTAGATTTCAAGCTCGCGATACTGTGCAATGGTTCGCGGGTAGGGGCGTACAGTTAAAAACTGAAGCAGATGGACGGATGTTTCCTACTACTGATGATTCTGCCACAATAGTTGAATGTTTAACTAAGGTTGCTTTGTCGAAGGGTGTAAATATTCGTACAGGTGCAGCAGTGGTTTCAGTAAAACGCAAGACCACAGAGGGAGGGAGAAATTTATTTCTAGTCGAGTTAAGATCGGGAGAAGTTCTGGAGTGCGATCGCTTACTTCTGGCAACTGGCAGTAGTCCTGTTGGCCATCGTCTGGCAAAAGGATTAGGCCATAAAGTTGTTCCTCCTGTTCCTTCTCTATTTACTTTCAATATCTCTGACCCCCGTCTCAAAGATTTGGCTGGTATTTCGGTTGAGAATGTCTGTTTACAACTTCCGAAGGCTAAGTTAAAACAAATTGGCCCTGTGCTGGTGACTCATTGGGGTTTAAGTGGGCCAGCAACTTTAAAGTTATCTGCTTGGGGTGCTAGATTTCTCTATGAAAATCGCTATAAATCTGATTTATTAATTAATTGGTTATCAGATATTAATTCAGAGGAAATACGAACTAAATTATTAGAATTTAAAAGTTTGGAAAAAAAGGCAATTCTAAATAGTTGTCCGTTTTCTCTACCTCGTCGTTTATGGGAACGTTTAATTATTGCTGCGGATATTGACTCTCAAAAACGTTGGGCGGAGTTATCAAATAAGGCTATTAATAAGTTAATTTTGGAATTGACTCAAGGTAAATATAAGATTCAAGGAAAAGGAGTTTTTAAGGAAGAGTTTGTTACTTGTGGTGGGGTAAGTTTAAAAGAAGTTAATTTTAAAACTATGGAAAGTCGTTGTTGTCCAGGGTTATATTTTGCGGGAGAAATTTTAGATATTGATGGAATTACAGGTGGTTTTAATTTTCAAAGTGCATGGACAACTGGATGGTTAGCAGGTCAAAGTATAATTAATAATTAATAATGGATAATGGATAATTATTGCTCTGCTGATTAAATATCAAAGCATTGAAATACAAAAGCCCAAGCCTTTTTTGGGTGGAAAAAATTACCTGGTTTTCAGCTCCTAAAGCTGCAAAAAGTTAGTATTTGGGGCAGACAAGATTCTATCTCCTCCATCTCCCCAAACTTCCTAAACTCCCCACCCTCTACAAACAAAGTCTAATGTTCCCTTTTATTGTATAATCTATATTTATATAGCACTACGAATTAAGATTTAAGGTGTTTAACATTGGTATAATCTGAAACTTTGTTACAGTAAATTTTTGCCTTTTACCTTTTGCCTAATCCGTAGTGGTATATAATTCTCAAAATGCTTTATCGAAGCTAACATAATTAGGCAATAGGCTATGTCAGATAATTCTGGTTTGCTAGTGACTAATAATTCTACTACTATTAACACTATCAGCCACTATATTTACCAAACTATTGTTTCCATTCAACAGCAACATCGAGAATGGATAACTCCAAAGTACAGGAACATTCCTTGGCATTATCCCAAGTATCAATCTACTTTGACTAATAAGCTGACAAAAGGGCTTTCTAATGTTAAAAACCAGGATGCTTTGAAGCTGAAAGTCACAAATTATCTCCAAATTCTGCTAACTCCAGAGTTTATTAATTCTGCTCAATATAATGTTTTAATTGCTGAGATAGACAAACATATTTATCCAGAAATAACCTTAGTTTCATCTGATGAAATTACTAATTATCAGGTTTCCGATTTATCCACAAATGGAAAGAAATTAGTAGAGCCAGGAATTGCTATTTTACTGTTAGATGTAGAAAATTTACCACTCGATCCTGAAACAGAAAAAATTCTTGTAGATATCTGCAATTATCCAATTTCAATTAAGGTTGCTTTTGCTAACTGGCGCAGTATGGGGAAAAAAGATGAAGAATTTCATCAACGTGGTTATCAATTAATTCATGTTCCTCCTGGAAAAGATAGTGCAGATTTAAAAATGGCAACGGTTGGTTCTTCTATTTTTCTCAATTATCCCAAGGCTAAGGAAGTTTTAGTTTGTTCTTCTGACCGAGGATTAACTCATCTTGGTACTACTCTACAATCTCATGGCTTAACTGTTTATCAGGTGCGGAAATATAAAAATCAAATTACTGTTTTAAATAGTCAAACTGGGGAATCAAAAATATATGCTTTGTCGGTACCAGACATTCCTACTATTAATAAGTTTATTATTCAGTTACAGGAATTAATTCGAGCAGAAACAGCAAAAATCGGACAGCAATGGATTAAATTTTCGAGAATTTCTGCTTTGTATAAAGAAAGTTATAAGTTGAATCTTAAAGATGTAGTTGCAACTCACTTTCCTAGTCAAAAGTCAAATCATATATTTATTAATTATCCAGTTTACTTTGCACTTCATCAACCATCGGAAAAATCTCAAGCTTATGTCAGTATTTTTAATTTTTTTAAGCCAGAAAAAAAAAATTAAATTCTCCTTCAGATCAGGTTGAAAAACATATTGAAATTACAGATGCTTCTCAGATTATTTCCCAGGAAGATATGGAAAAAGTATTGGTTAAAATTTTGAGTAATTTAACTGCTGAGTCTCCAGGAAGTTATGTTCCTATTTCTAATCTTGGCAGTGAGTTTCATCGGTTATATGGTCAACCAATTACAAAGGCTATTAAGCGGTTTCAACCAAGTAAAAAGTTTCCTAAGTTTTTGGAGTTATGTAGTTCGCTGAAGTTGTATAAGTCTGAAGAAGGTCGTTGGTTTGTTACTTTAAATTAGGGTTTGCTGAAAAACTCTTATTAGTCAGGGTGGGAGTCAGGAGTCAGGAGTCAGAAGTCAGGAGTCAGAATAAATGGGAATTATATAGGAGGTAGTATGATAAAAGAGAATGTGAAGAAAAGTAAAGAAAAAGTAAATGAAGGATAAAGTTGTCGTAATAGTCGGTGCGACTGGAGGTATAGGTTCAGCAGTGGCACAGAAACTGGCAAACTCTGACGCAAATTTAGTTTTGGCCGCCAGAAATAATAATAGATTAGATGCTTTAGCGACCCAACTATCTACTACCGAGACTATTACCGTACCGACAGACATCACCAACCCACAGGAAGTAGAAACCCTGATGGAAAAAGCGACCAACCATTTTGGCAAAATAGATGTTTTGGTCAATGCAGCAGGAGCAGGTATTCTCAAGCAATGGAACAAAATTGAACCTGCTGACTTGGATATTATGCTAGACCTGAATTTGAAAGGCAGTTTCTATACTTGTCAAGCTGCTGCCAATATAATGAAAGGACAAAAATCAGGCCATATTTGTAATGTTATTGGAATTCTTGGTAAACATTCAATGGCAATGGGAAGTGTTTATTGTGCTTCTAAGTTTGGTTTGGTAGGGTTGAGCAAATGTATGGCAGATGAACTACGGCGTTATGGTATTAAGGTAACTCTTTTCTATTTCGGGGGAGTGAATACCCCTTTTTGGGATAATGTGAGTCTGAAAGTCGATCGCTCAAAAATGCTCAGTTCGGAAACTGCTGCTGATGCAATTATGTTTGCTCTAAATGCAGAACCCCAAGCAGTACCGATGGAAATAAATATTCAACCAGATAGTCACTTATTCTTTTAAGGGAGTAGGGTTCATTAATTGATAATTGATAATTGATAATTGATAATTACCTCTGGTTAAAACCGCTCTTGATTGAATATAAGGAAATATCCTAGCACTTTTTTTCCTCTTGAAAGAGGAGGCTTTAAACCAGAATTATTTAATTAATAATTAATAATTATTCGGTAAACTAATGAATCAGAATACTATAAATCCTAAACAACTTATAGTGATTTGAATAAATAATACAATTTGGAAATTAGGAAACTTGATTCTTGATGGAGGCAAAATATAAGATTTACTTACTACTTAAAACTTACTACCTATTACTTGTAATAATATTTTTTCCCAATAGACATTTCCAACAATAAAAAATCAAATCAATAATTATTTCCGCCTATTCCCTATTCCCTCTTTCCCCTTACTCCCTACTCCCTACTCCCTATAAAAATAATAAAAGTTGATTATGGAATTCGATCATATTCATTTTTACGTTGAAAATGCTATTGAGTCGCGAGACTGGTTTAGAGAAAAATTAGGTTTTAAAGCGATCGCTTCTCAAACCAGTCAACATACCCAGAAAGAAATTATCAACAGAGGTCAAGTATATTTTGCCTTATCTTCTGCTATTACACCAGAAAGTCCTGTTGCTAATTTTCTCAGTTTACATCCTCCTGGAGTCGCTGATGTAGCTTTTCGGGTTCGAGATATTAACTCAGTTGTGGCGAAAGCAGCAGTTAACGGAGCAGAAATTTTGCAACCTATTCAGGAAAATGCACAGGGTTTGAAGTGGGCAAAAATTTCTGGATGGGGAGACTTGACTCATACTTTGATTGAAAAAATTGATGATGCACAAATTTTACATTCTACTACTCAATTTTCTAGGGATATTGTGGCGATCGACCATGTGGTTTTGAATGTAGCTGAGGATAATTTAGCATCTGCTTTTAATTGGTATAATCAAATTTTAGATTTCCAACCTCATCAAAATTTTGACATTCAGACAAATAATTCTGGTTTACGCAGTCAGGTTATGATACACCCAGAGGGAGGAGTCAAATTTCCTATTAATGAACCCACATCTGCTAATTCTCAAATTCAAGAATTTTTGGATGCTAACCGTGGTGCGGGGATACAACATATTGCTTTACGCACAGAGAATATTTTGGGAGTTGTGGAAGAGTTGCGATCGCTTGGTTTACCTTTTTTGCAAGTTCCAGCAACATATTATTCTAGTCTGGAAACTAAAGCATTAAGTTATCTATCAGAAACTAACTGGCAAAAAGTTCAAGATTGTCAAATTTTGTTAGACTGGCAAGAAAGTATACCAGGAGCAATGTTACTACAAATTTTTACCCAACCAATATTTAACGAACCAACAGTATTTTTTGAGTTTATTGAGCGTAAAGTTGTTTGGGTTAATGGTAAACAAATGGAGACTCCTGGTTTTGGTCAAGGTAATTTTCAAGCTTTATTTGAAGCTATTGAAAGAGAACAAATGAAGCGAGGTAGTTTGGGGAAAAATTAAAGATTAAATGTAGTAGACCAACACACCTTAAATGGTGCAATAGATATCGGTTGGGTTGTTTGCGCGATTCATTGCGCAGCATGGGACGTTTGCGGAGCATTTCCAACGGAAAAACCCAACAAAAATCTTTCTCCCCTACTCCCCTACTCCCCTACTCCCCTACTCCCCTACTCCCTAATGCACAGTTTTGGCTATGTCAGTCTAGTAGTGGACTGTTTCATCTAAAATGGTGCATTAGAATAGCCAGCCAAAAGTTACTCTTGCTAAGAATTGCCTTGGCGAAGCCTAGCGGCAGCTATATCGCTAAAATAAGCAATTAAGCAATCTGGACTGTTTCAGCTAAAATAGCCCCATAGAATAGTCAGCAATGGAGGACAATAGTTATGGGAAGAGGTTGGAGAGCTAAACTATATCTGACGGTAGAACAGAAAGATAACCTAGAAAAAATCGCTCGAAATGGTTATGCGCCAGCTAAAAAAATTCTACACGCTCAAATTCTTGTGATGTGTAATGAAGCCGTTACAACCAACAGAAACTGGACTATAATTAGGCATTACAATTAGGGTTGATTTTTATTTTTATGGATCGTGCGTTACGCTATCAATAAAACACTCTAATGGACCGTTTCAGCTAACGGAATGCTCCGCAAATATGTAGCACAGAGATAATTACTGTGCCAATTTTTTTTATAATCATTAAACTGACTATGATATAAGTAGGCGATCGCTCTGACTCATCTACCAAGAAATTAACCACTTGCTAAAAATTTGTAATCTTGGGCACAACTCACTCGCCAAGTTTCATCACCAACTACTTCTAAAACTTGTTGGTGATATGGCAACAAAGTCGGGCGGTGTCCCACACTAATATATGTAGTCGATAGACTTTGCAAATGTTTGTAGAGATTTTGTTCATTTTTCACATCCAAAGCGCTAGTTGCTTCATCTAAAATTGCATAACGAGGTTGAGTCAGTAACAAACGGGCAAAAGCAACCCGCTGTTGTTCTCCTATCGACAACACATGCTCCCAGTCTTCAATAGCATCTAAACCACCTAACCTTTCAGCTAAGTCTGGCAGGTTAACTTCTTTTAGAACTTGATAAATTTCTGCATCAGAAATATTTAGGTCAGTGCGTGGATAGAGCAGTTGATCGCGTAGAGAACTTAAAATAATATAGGGACGCTGAGGCAAGAAAAGAATTTCTTCTAATTTCGCTCGGTAAATTGCACCAGTTCCAGACTTCCACAAACCAGCGATCGCTCGCAAAATAGAACTCTTACCGCAACCACTCACCCCTACAATTAAGAGTCCTTCCCCTAGTTGTACATCTACAGATACATCTCTAACTAAAGTTCGTTGATAGTTGGGAGTTTGTAACGTAAGATGTTGTAAGCTTAAACGTGAATCTTCAACCGTATCAATTGTCGTAGTGCCTTCTGGATGAGATACTTTCGGTTCCTCCATCAACTTACTAAAACTTTCGATACGCTCGATACCTGCAACAAAATCAGTCATTTGCTCAAATCGTGTGATCATGACAATTAAAGACCTAAAAACCCTGAAAAATGCTCCGCTTGCTACTGTTAAGACTCCCACTTCCGTCTGACCAGACAATATCATTGGACCAACAATTAAAGCAGGTAATATATAGGCGATAAACTCATATCCATTGCTAAATATCTCCATATTTCTCTCCCAACCAACGATTCGATGATAATTTCTTAAGGCATCCTGAAGCAGTTTTTTAACATTTTCTAATTCCCGCAATGCACCCTGATAAAAAGCTATGGATTCGGCATTTTCCCGAATTCTAACTAACCCAAATCGAAAATTTGCTTCTTTTTTCCGTTGTTGAAATTTCAGTGGAATTAAGATACTTCCAAATCCAACCATTGTAATCAGAATGCCGAAAAAGGCATAGAATACCATGCTAATTACTAGAGTGTGAGAAATGAACCAAAGTTGCGCTCCATAACTAATAATATCCATAATAGCTCTGGTAAAAATTGTGAAGAACTTCACAGAATCATCGCAAAAAGTTCTAATATCTTCAGAAATCCGCTGATCGGGATTGTCAATAATTTTCTCTGAATTGAGATCGTAAAAAGCGCGATCGCTGAGATATTGATTTAGAAACCGATTTGTCATCCAATTTCTCCAGAACAGACGGAGCTTATCTTGAGTGAAGTGAACAGTGGCTATAACAGGTACACTGAGAAGATATACTCCTAAAAACCTCTGTACAGCTTGCCAGAATCCTGCTGCATCTTGCTCTGCCAGGGATGAAATAAATTGTCCTTGCTGGGCATTGCGAAAGACTCCTAGATTAGCCCATACTATTGTCAAAGTTATTATGAGAAACAGCAAGCAAATTGCTCCCCATTTTTCTTCTGAAGACCAGTATGGTTTGGCTACTACCCAAAAACGCTGGAATGCACTGAAGTCAATCTTGATTTTTTTCATGGTTTTGATTTTTTATCTCACATTCCGCACATCAATTTGTAACATTAAAAGCAGCATAAAAATCGGTAGCTTGCGCTCATTTTTATACTATGTTTTGAAGTGCGGGATGTAGTTTTTATTACTTTAACTTAAATTGTCACTGTAGCATAAAATGGCAATTGGGGGATTTGGGTATAGATCCAAATTAACTGTCTGTATGGTAGGCAAAGATTTAATCACAGAAACTTGCAATAAATCAAATAGTATTTGCTCACCTGAAATTTTTGCTATATTCCAATATGAATATTGGCGAGCAGGATGCTCGCACTATTTATTTTTCGACTACAACCTAAATGTTGAAGTTACAATTTGCTTCTCCTTCATCGGAATAGGAATTTGGAAAAAATTCTAATTCTTCTACTTTATCTCTGAGGTTGCTATTAGTTACCCCCACATCATATTCAACATTAACTAACCGATTTTGTAGAGTGATAACTTTTTCCTCTAGGTATTCTATTCTGCTGAATAATTCTGAGATTTTTTTGCTGTCTAGAAATTGCTGCATTTTGTTTTAGCTATGTTCAAAATTAATCTTGAGTGCTTGAGAAAAACCTTGCTAGTTTTTATTAGCAAGGTTTGGTAAATAAACGGATATTTTTTACGCCGAAATATTAGGTCTCCACTGATTTCGGATAGCTTCGACAAGCATTCCTTCTGGGTTGCGTAAGGTGGTCATTCTCCGACGACGATATACTGCAACGACTGCCATAGCATCTCGCACTACTTCAGCATTGGTGTTTAAAATCAATTCTGTTAGCCAGGAGTTAAGTGTGAATCCTGCCTTTTCCACTTCTTGCAAAATATCATTTGTCTGAACATTTACAGGTGTTTGTGAAGTGTCTGGCATCTTGTGGTCATTTTCCACAACTCGGAGCAGACGGTCTAGCAATTCTGGCCCATAGGAATCAGCAAATTCTTTTGCGACTCGGATTTCATCTCCGAAAGTTTGAGGATTTTGTCGATTTAATTTCATAATGTAAATATCTTTGATTTTTCAGCTTCCCGATTTGGCCCTATGGTTGAGTTGGGAATTTTTTGTTTAGCAGTTGGCCATTATTTTTACTACTACTGTTTTTAATGTATTCCCTAACCATAGAGTAAAAAAAATTGGTCATCTATTTAACTGTATCTCTTATCATATAAAGTGTCCAGTTATTAATATATGCTTTCAAGTGCGTATTTTATTATGTTGTTGAGTGCGTAGTTAGATATGATGTCAGATGCGTACATTAATATATGCTTTCAAGTGCGTATTTTATTATGTTGTTGAGTGCGTAGTTAGA
>NZ_JBNHEQ010000272.1:10000-20403 GCF_050016015.1 Dapis hubbardiae BLCC-M172 | reverse complement strand
TATGATGTCAGATGCGTATTAATAATTTATAATTAAAGGTAAAATACTATTAAAGATATCCATTGTTATTAATGATTTCCCTGTAGCTGTCAGATTCCATTTAAGACGCCGTAGGCTAGGGGATGCTTAACAAAAATTTACAAAAAAAATGAGTAGACCAAAGAACTGCCTTGTAAGTTTTTAATTTTAGATAACTACGATGCCCAAAAATGTCAAACGTCGAAATCCAAAGTCCAAAGATAACTGGAAACGTCCTCCTGATAATCAGATACCAATGTTTGTTCGTAGTGAATTAGATGATTATGGGCTAAATCTCTATGAATTTAGAGTATTAGCCCATGTCATCCGCAGGGCAGGCTCAAAACTAGACTCAAAACACGGCTGTTACGAAAGCCAAGGCAGAATAGCTGAGTTTTGTGGGATGAGCCAAAGGATGGTATTAGAAGTTCTCGGAGTGCTATGTGAGGCTGGTATTTTGCGAAAGGAATCCCACACTGGGAAACGCACCAACGTTTATCGTCTTAATCCTGGGAGCGAGTGGAAACACCCTAAAGAGCTAGAAAATATTCGTCAGAGGAGAAAATCTCCTAAAACTAAGAAATTTCAAGAGAAAAACGAACAAGTTAACGAAACTGAAGCTATAGAAGTAGAAGTTATTTCGGAAAAAAACGTATTAGCTGAAGAGGAATAATTTTCCAACCTTTGGAAGTAGTTAATTTATGTAGCCAACCAAAGCAAATATGACTAATTTAGTTAAACTATTTTTATCAGATTAATTATTTCTTTTACCAAAGTAATTATCTCATAGGGGTTTGACCGCCAAACCCCTAAAAAATCATTTACTCATCATAAATAAACCCTATTTATCTAAAATATTAAAGAGGATAACTTTGAAACTAATCTTATTATAATAAGACTGTTATTTTATCATATTAATAGTTCAAAAAATTATGACAATTTCATTTTATAGCACCCTCAGCAGATACGGCTGTTTCTCTAATTGTTCTGCTCACGGTTTTGAATTAGACGGTTGTTGGTGGGCAACCAGCGAACATTATTTTCAAGCACAAAAATTTCCTGATACCCCTGATGTTGAGGAAATTCGTCTGGCAGCAACACCTGGAGAAGCAGCAAATCTGGGGAACGATCGCGATCGCCCATTACGTTCAGACTGGGAAGAGGTCAAATATGAAATTATGCGAACGGCAGTATTCAACAAATTTGCGACTAATACTGAAATTCAGAAAATATTACTGTCTACTGGGGATGAGGAAATAGTTTATAAATCTCCAGTAGATTTGTATTGGGGTCAGAGAAAAGACGGTAGTGGAGAAAATAAATTAGGCAAAATTTTAATGGAAGTGCGAGATATGTTGAGACAGTAATCTTCATTGTAATCCTTTCCCTTCTTCCTTCTTACAGCGCTTTTGCTGATTGATCGCCTCATGTCATAACCAAAACACTGTAGGGGCAAATGACCATTTGCCCCTACAGAAATGAAAATTGCTGTCAAAAAAATTAGAGACGCGATCGCTCACGTCTCTAAAATTCCTATTTTTCTCTATTCTGTAGGGACGTTGCATAACAAAAATACATTTTCGTATAGGGAATGCTCCGCAAACATGTCGCGCAGCAAAAACGTCCCTACCTACTCCCTACTCCCTATTCCCTAATTATTCTGTGAAACCGATGCCTCTTCTACATAAGTCTCATCCTTTACTTTCTGATTTTTATCAGAATAACT
Organism: Dapis hubbardiae BLCC-M172; assembly: GCF_050016015.1. Taxonomy (NCBI): domain Bacteria; kingdom Bacillati; phylum Cyanobacteriota; class Cyanophyceae; order Oscillatoriales; family Microcoleaceae; genus Dapis; species Dapis hubbardiae. The sequence continues at coordinate 18,659 of NZ_JBNHEQ010000272.1, read as the reverse complement.
TTGATTATTAGACTTCTTAGGTGGCTGCTTTTTCAATTTTGGCTTTGGTGTGTAGTAATCAGAATGTTCTTCCTCCTGAGCATAATCAGGTCCCATCCAAGCAGGACGAGTTTCATCATAAGCTATCTGTAAAGCAGCAGCAGCAACTGCATGAGGTTCATACTCTTCACCCAACTGAGCAATCAACGGCAAGAAAGAAGCCATCCGCTCACCGCTCAGAGCATCTCGCACCTTATCTTGTAATTTCTGTAGTTGTCGAGCTTCAATTTGAGAACGCTTAGGAATTGAACGAGTATCTAAACGTTGACGCAAATGACGTTCTATCAACCGCAACTTCCGCTTATCCGCAGGGTGAATCAAGGAAATTGCTGTTCCTTCGCGACCTGCACGACCTGTACGACCAATGCGGTGAACGTAACTATCTACACTATCAGGTAAATCGTAGTTAATCACATGAGTTAAATGATCCACGTCTAAACCACGAGCTGCAATATCAGTTGCCACAACCCAACGTACTTGTTGATTGCGGAAGCGAGTTAACAACCGTTCCCTTTGAGATTGGTTTAAGTTGCCGTGATACTCATCAACACTATGACCTGCTGATTGTAATTGATTTGTCAGTTCCGCAGCAGCTTGCCTTGTGCGGACAAATATCAAAGCTGCTTCTGGGTCTTCTAGTTCTAGAATTGGCTGTAAAGCTTTTCCTTTGGACCAACCACGAGGTACTATGTACGCGGTTTGAGTGATGCGCTTCGGAGTAGTTTTTTGTTGGGCTACTTTAACTGTTACTGGCGATCGCAAATACTTATTCACCAGTTTCCGGATTGAATAATCCATAGTAGCGGAAAAGAAAGCTGTTTGACGTTCAACAGGTGCAGCGTCCAGAATTTTTTCCACATCTTGAATAAAACCCATGCTCAACATTTCGTCAGCTTCGTCTAAAACCATCATTTTTAAATGATCTAGTTTCAAACTATTCCGATTCAGCATATCTATAATTCGCCCTGGTGTTCCCACTACAATATGAACACCCTTTTGCAAACGCTGAATTTGGCGTTCAATAGACTGACCGCCATAAACAGTTAGAACAAATAATCGCCGTTTACTCGGAATTTTGCTATCCACACCAGTAAATTGACGAATCGCTTCTGTAACTTGCAGTGCCAACTCACGAGTAGGAGTTAAAATTAACGCTTGAACTGCGTTGGTATTTAGATCGATCCGCTCCAATATGGGTAAAGAAAAGGCTGCTGTTTTACCTGTTCCTGTTTGAGCTTGACCTACAATATCCGTTCCTGCCAGCAAATGTGGTATTGCTTCACCTTGAATCGGAGTAGGTGCAGTAAAACCAATTGTTTCCAGATGATTTGCACGCTCCTCTGAAATTCCTAAACTTGCGAACGATAAATCCATTAATTCTCCTATGTAAATAGTTTACATTTGGTTCCTTTCTCACCCAACTTGGAGGCGGATTTATGGTCAACCATAGCTGCTCATAAGCCCTCACTAGCTAAAGATTTCCAGCTTATTTACTGTCGTTATAGCTAGCTTATTGGTAGGGCAGTATGCCTTCGCCACTCACAATTTACACTCAACTGATAGCACTGGAGTTTACTCCTAAAAGTTAAGTAATGTCTGTGTTTTCTCAAAGGTTAAGTTTTAACCTGAAGAGATAACGATAGATTGAGTTCCCAACGATACTCTAAGGCAAGAGCGCGGGATTTGCAAACCTGACGGCAATAGTTTCTGTTTCTTAAGACCTGCTTTTCCAAGTTAGGGATAATTTAAGAATTACCACTACACTCTTCTGGTATTGCCGAATAATTAATAATGAATTAATTCAGGTTAAAAGCTTCCCCGGATATGGGAAGAAAATGCTAGAATCTTTCGTTTATATTCAATCAAGAACATTTTTAACCAGAGCTAATTATCAATTATCCATTATCAATTATCCATTAATGAAGGTCGCTCCACAGTACATGGCCAATCTAAAGGCTTTCGTTGTCACCGCTAGCCGAGCGGCCAAATTGTTTTGACAATTTGTTAAATCTATTTTGTAAGTAGGCAACATGACTCAGCATTCCCAGAGAAGGTTCTTTTACAGAAAAACCCTGGTCTTCTGCCGAGATTTTGATAAAGGCCAAATGCCCTGTTCCTTTTCTCCCTCGTTGGGTACATTAAGGCAGGTTGGAGCCTCTGTTTAAAAGTAATAATCTGTTGTGCATCTTTTAAGTTGCCTATTGAATAAACTTAAGGGAAATTTCCTTTTTTTATTTGCTTAAGCGCATCATCGCACTTCAGCATTAGTCTCAATCAGCAGTTTAGATAATCTACAGTTTCTTACTCTCAGTGGCCCCTACTAAACTTCATAATCATTTACATAATAACAAATCACTTAACATTTAGTGGATTTTTTACACATTTTCCTCAACTTAGCTCTTTTTTTAGATACTAGATTTTATGATAATCATCATTTTTTACTGCACCAAACGAAATGAGAAGTTAGTAGGCGTGGATGGCCATTTCCCGGCGCGATATGTTTGCGTAGCATTGCGGAGGAAAATGCCCTTACAGAGGTCAGAAGTTGTTTTTGTAAGGGGATTAGAACAATAATAATTAGGGCAATCAACCCTGTTTCTTGTTTGGGTGGGTAAGTCCTGAAAGTTTTACCACACTCCAGAATTATTGCTGATTACCCAGAAAAATTTAATTTACATAACCATATAAATCGTAAATATCTGCATCTGTAATTTTTACTGGAACAATAGACCCTAATCTGGCCTCTCCTTGAGCATAAACCAGTCCATCTACTTCTGGAGAAAACCTGGCCGATCTACCAATTAACTCTCCTGTTTGAGGATTTTCTTGTTCAATTAGCACATCAACTACTTGACCCACTGATTTTTGATTTTGTTGCCAAGATATGGACTGCTGCACTTCCATAATTTCTTTCTGGCGGGCATCCATTACTTCTTGGGGCAACTGATTGTGCAAATTATAAGCAGGGGTTCCCTCTTCTGGAGAGAAAGTAAAGACTCCAACATGATCGAATTCGTGACGCTTGACAAATTTAACTAAATGTGCATGATGCTCTTCCGTTTCACCAGGGAAGCCTACTATAAAAGTTGTCCGCAACACGGCGTTGGGCATAGTTGCTTTAATTCTTTGGATTATATCATCATTGACCTGACCTTGCCAAGGTCTATTCATGGCCCTGAGAATTTCGGGATGAGAATGTTGTAGGGGCAAGTCGAGATAGGGTAAAACGTTGGGAGTTTCTTGGATGGCGGTTATGACTTTGGGTGTTAAACCAGTTGGATAGGCGTAGTGCATTCTAATCCAGGGTATATCAATTTGTCCCAAGGCGCGGAGAAGTTCGGCCAGTTTTGGTTGGCCGTAAATATCGACTCCATAGTTAGTGGTTATTTGGGAGATGAGGATGATTTCTTTAACGCCCTGGTCTGCTAGTTGTTGGACTTCGGCTACAATAGATTCTATGGTGCGCGATCGCTGATTTCCTCGGAGATGAGGAATGATACAGAAGGCGCAACGGTAGTCACATCCTTCGGCAATTCGTACATAAGCAACGCCTTCGGATGTTGTACGGTAACGGGGGGTTGTTTCGTCAGCGATGTAAGTTGGTTCGGGGGTTACTTCTTGGACGCGATCGCCTTTTTCGACTCGTTGCATCACATCTACTATTTTATGATAATCACCAGTACCGACGAGTGCTACTGCTTCTGGCAATTCGGCGAGTAATTCTTCTTGGAAGTGTTGTGCCATGCAACCTGCGATGACTATTTTTTTATTAGCTTCGGCTAATTCTACTAAAGTACGGACAGACTCTTCTCTAGCAGCTTGAATAAAACTACAGGTGTTAACAACAACGTAGTCTGCTAATTCTTCGTTAGCATCTACTGAATAACCTGCTTGTGCGAGTAAACCGATGATATGTTCAGTATCGATGCGGTTTTTTTCGCATCCCAGGTGACTAAATGCAATGGTAGGTTTTGTAGACATTTTAGTTATGGATTTTTATAAGCAACAGTTTTTCAATATAGCACAATAAAATTAATAATTAATAATTAACAATTAACAATTAATAATTACAGTAGTTTCCGAAGCTATGAGGTACAGTTGTTTTGATTTTTTTGTATTCCCTATTTCTTTCATACCTGTTCCCAGTTAAGTGTTCCCTGTTCCCTCAAACCTAAAATTTTGTACCTCATAACAACGGTAAGCGCTGTAATAATTAACAATTAATAATTACCTCTTCTGTAATAGAAGGATCTGCTCACAGAATTTTTTTTCTTTTTTCTCCATGAATGGATAGTCTTTATACTTGGATTTTTCAGTAATTCATTAATTGATAATTGATAATTACCTCTCCCTAAAAGGGAGAGGATTGAAACTCTAAGGAACAGATTTATTTCTCTTGGTTGATTGGATATGGCGTTAGCGGAGCGGCTCTGTTAAGAGCGGGAAACCTCGCCATCCCATCCTAACGGACTGCTCCGCAAACAACCGCTTTTTCCCCTTTCAAGGGGAGGCTTTAAACCTGAATTATCTAATTATTTAATTGTTTAATTATTAATTATTTCGGTAAGAAGTAATACTATTTATCAAAAACTTTTCTACATTTTATTGAGTAGGGGAGTGAGGGACGTACGGATGTTGGATACAACGTCCGTACAAATAAGAATAATTAACAGTCTTCGTGGCTTAAATTAGCAAAAAAGTTATTTGAGCTGTGTTAATTAGTTAATAACTGAAATTTCACCCAAGTATAGCGTTCTTTTTAGAAATTGGTATAAGAAGTAAGAAAGGGTAAACATTGAAAAAAATGGAAAATGATAGAGATAGTTATCTAAAATAAATTGGAACAGCTATTTTTTAGAATATCTGTATCAATATATAGATTCTTGTAATACCAATTCCCATGCATTAATGCTATACTTGATTAATACTTCAGTTATTAAATAATTACCTTGGGAGAATTACCTTTTTGCTGATTTGAGACAATTTAATCTTTGATTATCCTTATTTTGACTTCTCCCGTACGGACGTATCGCTGCGCGACATGTTTGCGGAGCATTCCGGGACGGAAAACGCATTTTTGTTATGCAACGTCCCTACACTCTCCTACTCTGAAATAGATAAAGTTTTTGAGAAATGGTATAACATTCTTTTTTTAAGTGGTATTATCTGAACCATCTATAATGTTTTATAGTGTTATAGCAATCCTATTTTAGTTGTAATATTTTAGTTGTAGGGGCTATTCGCGTTTGCGGAGCATGACCTGAGGAAATAGCCCGTACAGGAGTCAGGAGTCAGAATGTTCAAAGCTTTCAGTTGAAATTAGCTATTATAAAACTTATCACAACCTATTTGGGATTGCTATATTCGATCATAGAGGTCTCTAAAATTAATTTTCTAATTTATTTTAGACGCATATCTCGATATATTTCAACCATTTTTCTTCCTCCTTCCTCCTTCCTTCTTCCTTCTATATATTTCAACCATTTTTCTTCAACCATTTTTCTTCTTCCTTCTTCCTTCTTCACTTCTTCCTTCTTTCTTCTTCCTTCTTCCTTCTTCACTTCTTCCTTCTTTCTTACTTCTTCAATTTGATTTGTTATTTGTGTAAGTTCCTGTTTTTTCTCAACGATTATCTTTTTTTCTAACTTTAATTGTTCCTGAGTTTCTTTCTGAACTTTATCTTCTTGTTCTAGAAGATTTTCGTAAATCAATATCGCCTGTTCAATTACTTTACTTGCTGATTTAAACTGACTGTAGAAAACCTCAGCAATATTTTCACAAATCCGATTAAATATTTCTCTAGTAGATTTATCAAACTTCTGAAAACACGCATCATAAACTTGCTGTTTAATTTTTATTTCTGGATTCTCTTCATCAGGACTCATACCAAAAAATGAGCTAATCAAAGCCACAGCACCTCCAGTTAAAAGTATTGGTAAAAATCCTACTCCTGTAAACATAAATAAAGCACCTGCAGTTAAACCACCTAATGTTAAATTTTCCCATAAACCTCCTCTTTTACTATCATCATAATTTTCTCCTAACTTAGTTATTGAAGAAATATCTAATCCACCTCCTTTAATATTTTCAATTGCAAAATCAAATTGCTCATTCAAGTTAGAATGGATTTGACAATCTACTGCTTGCAAATCCATTCTAATAAATTCTAGATTTTGATATACTTCCTTAGTTAAAATTTCTAAATTATTCACCAGAATTTCTTTAACTTCCTGATTACTCCAGTTTTCTAATTCAGTTGCCAGAGAACTTGCAAATTCTTCGGCATAATCTTGAATAACTTTTTCCTTATCCCAGAGAAGAGAATGTTCTGAATACCATTCATCCCTTTTTTCCTCTAGGCGATCGCCTAATCCTTCTACCCATTTCTCCCAAGCTTCAGCAGCTTGTTTAATAGTCTGATTTTTTAATTTTTCAGTAGTTGATAAAATTTGCACATCTCGTCCACTAGCATCCTCTATTTTTTTTAATATTTCTACTTTTGCCTCTACAGACAAATACACCTTACCATCTAAAACTTTTTCGGCTCGATCTAATGCTTTTATTCCCTCAGTAATCAAACCATTAATCTTAGTAAAAATTTGTTGAATTTCTACAGCACCCCGCTCAACTGTCAAAAACTTTTCTATCGAGTGGGTAAAATTATTAAAGTAAGTCAAATATTCATTTTCTTCACTTTCTAAAATTCCATCTAAAGCAGCTTGAGCAGAAAGAAAATGTAAACGACTTTCATCAGCAATAATTGGTTTTTCACCCAACAGAAAATTTTCTAATCTCTTTCTAATTTGCTGGCGACTATTTTCATTTCTAACTAAATCCAGAAAATTCACCAACACAAATAAATTATCAGCAGGTAAATCAATATTATTACCATTTAGCTGCGACTTCACAGTTTGAATTAACTCTTGTTCCCCTAGAGTTAATGGACGAGAAGCATTAGTTAAGAAAATCACCGCATCAGTATCTTCTAATAATTTTTTAGTAATAGATATGCGGTCTGGATGTTCATTTAAACCAGGAGAGTCAACAATTTCTACCCCACTTTGACATAACTCTAAATCTGGATGTTCAAAAAATATCTTTTCTAGCTCCGAGTGTGCTAATTCTTCACTTATATTTCCTAAAGCTGCTCTTTCTGAAATAGTTGCTTTTGACTGATATTCTGTTAAAGGAATTTCTGCTTCTTTCCCATCTTTATAATGACAAACAACTCGTTTTTGTTCCCCATATTTTAAAACTGTAACTGTGCTACTACAAGGAATTTCTCTGACTGGTTGAATTTCCTCTCCAAGTAAAGCATTTAATAAAGTTGATTTACCTTGACTAAATTCTCCAATTACTGCAATGCGTAATTTTTGGGATTGTATTTTTTCTAAGATTTTATCTATTTCAGATATTAATGTATTAGGCAGTAAATCTCGCTCAGTTGATTCGGCAAATATTTTATATGTTTGGTTGCAAATATTTTCTAATTCCTGTCTATATTTTTGAAAGTCTTTTAACCCTTGATAAACAACAGTTTGTTTTAGATGATTTGTTCTATTTTGTTTTTGCTTGTGACTGGGCAAAAGTGAATTTAGCATTTCACTAGCAGCTTTAACAAAAATATTATCTAACTGATGGAAACGCGCCGGGTTAAGTAAATATTTAACTTCATCTATAGATTTTTTATCAAGATTGTCTTGATGAATAAATCCTGATTCTAAAAGTTGTAAACTTTGGGGTTGAACACCTAATTTTTTTCCCACAATTTCTAGATATTTTTTCTCCCGCACATCCATATCTCCATCCGCAGCAGACATTTCATAACCAAAACTAATTAATAACAATTTTTCTGGAGTAGAAAGAGGAGGAATTAATTTCAATATTGTCTCAATTTTTTTGTAAAGCTGTTGCTTAGATACTCCATGAATCATTAATTTAGTTAATTCCAAAACATTCCCTTTAGGTGGAATAAATTTATGGATAGTTATTTTTAGTCTCGCTTTTTCTTCTTCTACTACTTTTCCATCTGCATAGATAACACCTATAAGTATAATTACTAGATTTGCTAAAAACAATACGGGTGGCGTAATATCCTTTTTAGTCAATTTTTTTCCAGTAATTAGGGAGAGTAATTCTACTGATTCGGTGCTAATTTTGGCAATATCCATAAGTCTGTAGATGCGATAGTTTAGTAGTGTTTTTTTATTATACCTAAGTATCAGTTATGGGAAAGTAAAAAATGTACAATTATATAGCTAGGATGATAAAAATCTTAATTTGTTGATAAAAAACTATACTAAATGACTTATATAGTAATTCTATTTAAGTTTTAATGTTGTAATATTTTCTCGTCGGGGTTTGGTCTCCTTTGGAAAAGTTATATAGTAATCTTATTTAAGTTGTAATATTTTCTCGTCGGGGTTAGGTCTCCTTTCCCCAAGTAAAAATGCTATTGCTAATTCTGCTAATTTTGAGGTGCTAAAATTCGGAGCGTCGGAGTTTGGTCTCCTTTGGAAAAGTTATATAGTAATTCTATTTAAGTTGTAATATTTTCTCGTCGGAGTTTGGTCTCCTTTGGAAAAGTTATATAGTAATCTTATTTAAGTTGTAATATTTT
>NZ_JBNHEQ010000272.1:6054-9900 GCF_050016015.1 Dapis hubbardiae BLCC-M172 | reverse complement strand
GTCTCCTTTGGAAAAGTTATATAGTAATCTTATTTAAGTTGTAATATTTTCTCGTAGTAGTTGGGCAATAGAACAGGCAATTATATTAACTTATCAACTGCAAAATGAACCTAAAGCAACGAGTAAGAGTCTCTCAGATTTACAAAATAAAATTCGCCAAGATTCTCTAACAGTTATTAACCGAATAAAAACAGAAGCTGAACTAGATTTTATCTTTCCAGAAATTACGAGAATTTATCATCACGACTTAGCAGCATTAAACCTGTGGCAAAATCAAATTGATTGGTCAATCTCTCTCCCTCCATCCGAACTACAACTATTAGAAAGTGCATATTTTTCAGAGTCAGAAATTATCGAAACTACCGATACAAACTCCTCCCTTACAGAAGCACCAGAACAACAATTCTATGAAGACTTAAAACAAAAATCTTATCTCCTATCTTTACAAGACCAAATATTATTTTTAATGAAACCAGAAAAGAGGAAACAATATGAGTCTTATATCAGTCAAGAGTCAGTTAAGGCAAATTACAAAACCCTGGGATTATCCAATTTACAAACCGCCTCAAATATGACCATTGCCAATCTTTATTATTATTTTAAAATTCGAGACGAATCAGAAACAAAAATAAGACAAAATATAGTAGCAGCATAGACATATTTCTAATAGTTCTTAGCTAAAATCAAAATTATAGAGCTTAGGAGAAAAAAACCATGTCAGACCTCGACCGTGGAATAATGAAATTTAAGGGAGCAGATACTCCCAGCGCGATCGCTATTTCTGCGATTATTATTTTAGGTGGTATAGTCTTTCTCCTTTTGTGGGGACTTAGTACCGCTTATACAGTTGGTTAATTAATACTAATCAAAAATTTCTAGAGGCGTTCCCGTGGAACGTCTCTAATTATTCTAGAGATATATAATTGTCAGTTTATTAGAAAATTTAAAATTAAAATCTAAATTATTAGACAAAATTATTAATCTTCCACTTCCTCAGCTAGAAAACTAAATTTTCATACCAATTTACTTTAAAGATATTACAAATATTTTCAAACTTTTAGATGTGAAATAATTCCCGGAAATTACTGTAGCGTCCAAGTTTTTAGTCTATAATATCAAATCCGGTAGCATCGGTATAAAAAAGCAGAGAAACCGAGTTTATTAAATACCCCAGCATACTAACATTTACCTCCCATAAACCCGGTTTCTTATAATACTCCAAAGCAAGCGGATTTGATATAAAATCTTAATAGATGACTTTTGACTTTTGCATGGGTGACTTCTCTGAAGCGCTATAGCATTCGACTATTTCAGCAAAGCAAAATTCAATGGAATATAAAGAACTTCAGAAAAATACGTTATATCATGTCCGGTTGAACAGTGATAAATAAATAACCATGGAGGAGTCAGGAGTCGTAGGGGCGAACGGCCGTTAGCTTCGCATAACTATCGTTAACGCCCGTACAGGAGTCAGGAGGGAAGAAAGAAGAACAGGAAAAGAAGGAGAAAGTTTTTTTTATCACACTCTTATCCGGACATGATATTACTATTTATAGAACCCCTAAGCGTATCTCCAGAAAATAGGTCTTGGTGGAGAATTAATTGATAAAAAATGGGTAATAATTGATTTGATGATGGGATGAGTGGGAGGATATTTAATACACCCCATCTTCTCATCTCCCCACACTCCCGTACGGACGCCCTTATGCAACGTCCCTACCCCTACTCTCAATCTCTAATTTTAAATAGATCCCAAATGGCTTCTATAGCAATACGCAAATAGGTCGCAGACATTTATAAATACTCAAACTTAGCCAGGAATTACTTCTGACTTCTGTAGGGGCAAATGGCCATTTGCCCCTACTTTTGACTTGCGCGTAGCACTATATACCCTTTCTCATAAAATCCTGTTATAAATAAGGGCAAGAATCTCAATATCATAACCATTACTAAAATTTGGTTTAATTGGGAAATTCTATCAACCTCGATCATTAGATCGTCAGATTAGTTCAATAAAAATAATAATACCAATCTAGTTTGGAGCGATATTTTAGATATGAGTGCAGAAAAAAAAATAGATAAGCAACAAGTTTTAGGTCCTACAATTTTAGCAGGGTGTATGGGCTTTATGATTATTTCCGCTTGGGCTTTTGCTAGTCCTAACGCTTTTAAACGCCCCACTATTGATGTTCAATTAACCGAAAATGTAGATTCGGAAAATGTAGATTCTCAAACAGAAGAAATTCAAGTAACAGAAACCCTAGAAACTGATACAACTACTACTACTACTACTGAAGCAGACTCTGCAACTACAACGACAGAAACCTTAGAAACTGATACAACTACAATTGCGACAACGACAGATCGACAGTCAGAGGTAAACACAGAAACAACAACCTCTACCGAAGAAACTACTACTGATACGACAGAAACAACAACCTCTACCGAAGAACCTACTACTGATACGACAGAAACAACAACCTCTACCGAAGAACCTACTATTGATACGACAGAAACTACTACTAACGCTGAAACTCTACAACCAACTACTACATCACAACCCGAACCTGAGACTCCCATTGCTACAACAGACATAGCGGAAACATCTCAGTCACAAGGAAAATCTTTGACTAAAGCAAAAACTCTTGGTCAAGTCAAATTTGGTCTCAATGAATTTGAATTATCTTCCCCAGCAGAGCAAACTATAAATAGTCTCATCTCAGAAATTAAGGAATACGATCCTAATAAAGTTACTATTAAAGTTGAAGGTCATACATCGAGAGTTGGTGATACTCAGGTAAATCAACTAATTTCCCAAGACCGAGCAGACGCTGTGGTCAGATATTTAAAAGGGCAAAATTTACCCCATGAGGTTGTTGGTGAAGGAGTTGGTTATTCTCAACCACTCCCAGGTACAGATCCCTATGCTGATGTAAACCAGCGTACAGTGATTATTTTGACCCCTGTTAATTAACTTTGTAATTTTCTGATAAAATTAATATTAATCGTTGACTCTTATTTTAAGGCTGGCAGATTCCAAATTTTAGGTTTCATGCCAGTTTTTGTCTGTTTAAATAATATGAAATATACAGGTAGATAAAATTAAATGACTCGCAAAAAACCTTTTTCTCCAGAAGAGTTTAAACTATTATATTCTCAAGTTCCCAGACTTGTTGTAGAAGTAGTTGTGAAAACTGAAACAGGTGTGGTATTAACTCTTAGAAAAGATGCTGCTTGGAATAATCTTTGGCATCTTCCTGGAGGTACAGTTTTTTATCAAGAATATATTGAAGATGCTATTCAGAGAATTGCACAAGAAGAGTTAAATATTACAGTTACAAAACAACAGTTATTAGGATATTCTGAATATTATAGTGAAGTTAAACAACGGGGTTTTGGTTGGTCGGTGGGATTAGTATTTTTATGTACTGCAAATTCTCCCCTTCCTTCAGAGAATGAAGAAGGAGAAGAAATTAAAATTTTCGATTATATTCCAGATAATATTGTTGAAGAACAGAAAAAAATATTGAATCAGGTTTTATCAATGTAATTCTAACTTTCAAATTTATTTAGGGAAAAAATTTATATGAGATCAAATCCGGTAGTATCCGTATAATTCAATACCGTAGGGGTTTGGTCTCCAAACCCTCGATAAACTAGGAGTTTTCGCTCTTTTATGATGGTAGAATTATATCACTTCCGTTGCCCAGCGGATTTGATATTAAATCTGCCGAATATCAAATTCATTTGAACAACGGTAAATAGTAGCTAATAGCTCAAAGAACCAGTTATAGTTTCATTATCGCCACCCCTTAACTATAACGATCTAGTTTTCAATTCCAAAAT
>NZ_JBNHEQ010000272.1:0-5954 GCF_050016015.1 Dapis hubbardiae BLCC-M172 | reverse complement strand
CTAAATACAGTCAGAGATTACTTTTGAATACATGACTTTTGACTTGCGCTATACTGTTATAGTATGGTCGTCTGTACTCCTTAACTATAACGATCTAGTTTTCAATTCCAAAATCTAAATACAGTCAGAGATTACTTTTGAATACATGACTTTTGACTTGCGCTATACTTTCGCGATCGCCACCCCTTAACTATAACGATCTAGTTTTCAATTCCAAAATCTAAATCGGGAAATTTTTACTTTTATATTACAAAAGTATTATTTTTGTATTAATATAAATAGCTGTGGTTCTAAAATTGAAATAGAATTATGGCAACTTTCAGGGACATCATTAAATACTACCAGGCATACTTGCCACTTTCCATCTTCACCATTGGAGCATCAAGCGCCCTAGAACTAACAGACCTCATAGTTCCTTATGCCATCGGCCAGATTTTGAATGTACTCTCAGAACGTTCCACAGACTGGCCAATGGAACAATTAATTGAGGCAATTGCCAACTTAACTGGACTACCAAATAATCAACTATTATCCCTATCTGTGCCATTAGGACTAATATTTTTAGTCAGCATCACCAAAGGTCCAACTCTCGCTTGGCTCGGCCACTGGTATCATTGGTTTGTTCCACTTAAAGCACGTCGAGACCATTACCAAAAAGCCATCCAAAAAATTCTCACCCTACCCCTAGAATTCTACGACGAAAACAACCCAGGACGTATCGCCAACCGTATTTCAAAAGGAGTCTTAAATCACACCTGGACTTACCCAGATATTGCAGGTACTTTAATCCCAAAATTAGTAAGGGTATTCGGCATTTTTATTGTCATCTTTTTAATAGAATCACCAATTGCTCTTTTATTCCTTGGTTCATTTATTTTTATCCTGATTTTTACTCTCAAAAGCCTTCAATATCTTGCCAAAAGAGAAATCACTTTTGATAAATATGAAGAAAACACAGAAAGTCACAACTCAGAAATTATTACCAATATAAAAACAGTCAAAGCATTTGCTACAGAAACTCAAGAATTGCAAAGACAAACTACTCGAATCAACCGCGCCCTCAAAATTATTATAGGTAGAATTCATAAAAGCTATGTTTGGCTATCCATGTATCAGACAAGTATTGTTGAATTTTGCTTATTCTTCATTCTAGGTTTGACATTATTTACAAAATTGTCTGGTGAAATTTCTCTAGGATATTTTGTAACTATATACACTTTAGCCAGTATGGCTTATGCAGAGATAACTCCCATCAGTCAATTAACTGAAGAATTCGTCCGTCGCTATGCTTCCATGATTCGTTTCCATGAATTTATGCAGTTACCCATAGGTTCTGATGCTGCTAATTTAACAGAAGTAACTGGAAAATCAACAGAATCGACAAATATTAATCCCTACAAATTTACAGGCAAACTTGAATTTGAAAAATTGAGCTTTGGTTACAACCCTAACAAGCCTGTTTTAAAAGATATAAATCTCTTGATTAAGCCTTGTCAAACTATTGCTTTAGTCGGAAAATCTGGTTCAGGAAAATCTACTTTAGTCAAATTAATATTCAGATATTTTTCACCAAATCAAGGTAAAATTTTAATCGATGGAGAAGATATTAATAGTCTTAATATTACAGGTTATCGACGTCGATTAGCAATTGTTCATCAAGAGGTAGATATATTCAATGGCACTTTATTAAGCAACCTAACTTACGGTAATCCTGAAGCCACTTTTGAACAGGTTAAAGAAGCTTGTAAAATTGCTAAAGCTGATGAATTTATCCAACAAATGCCTCAAGGTTACTATACAGTTGTTGGTGAAAGAGGGATGCGATTATCCGGCGGTCAACGACAACGTATAGGAATAGCTAGAGCTTTGTTAGTAGACCCAGATATACTAATTTTTGATGAGGCAACTTCTAGTTTAGATTATGAAAGTGAGCGAGCTATTCAATTAGCAATGCACGATATTTTTGGGACTCGCACCACTATTATTATTGCCCACAGACTAAGTACAGTACGGGAGGCCGATAAAATTGTGGTACTTGACCAAGGTAGAATTGTGGAAGTGGGTAGCCATGAGGAATTGCTAGGCCAAGAAGGTATTTATCATCGACTACATTCATTGCAAGAGACTGTTAAACACCATAGTGGCTTGGACTTGAGGAGTAGCAAATAATTTTTTTTCACCAAACTATTGCAATAAAAATTATTTGTGTTAGTATATATAAATGTGAGTAGCAAGGGTCGATGCCCGAGTGGTTAATGGGGGTGGACTGTAAATCCACTGGCTACGCCTACGCTGGTTCAAATCCAGCTCGGCCCACTCACTCAAATTAAACTAGCACTCAGCTATCAGCTCCTTAATCTTTAAAATGGCTGGTTGAAAATTAATAACAACTACTAATTTTATATATAGTGGTAGGAATTAAAGCTTTTAATTTTTATCTGACAGCTAAATGATGTTTTGGGAATACTCCTTTAGGAAAAACTGATAGCTAGTTAAAAGGATTGAAAGAAAAACGCCCGTGTGGCTCAGTGGTAGAGCACACCCTTGGTAAGGGTGAGGTCACGAGTTCAATCCTCGTCACGGGCTTTCAGAATTAAGTAAAGAAATAAAGTTATTATTAATTATCTTATCATTTTAATATCTGCATATATAATACTTAAAAGTAAGGTACAGAATTATTTTAGGGATAAAATTTTACTATGATTCTTAAAACTAACTTATAAAAGCTGAAATATTTCCTATACCTATACTACTTAAATTTATTTAACCTTAAGTAGCATTAAACTTTAATGCCTAGTGAAATATATATAATATTTTTATAGATATTAGTCTAAGCTAGAGTATAGCAGATAAATTAATTAAATATTTTTTAGGGAAGGTGGTATGACACCTACAAAGCTGTCAGATTCGGAAAAAATAGAAATTGTTGAACTGTATCAAACAACAGAAGAGAATACTATTACCCTAGCAGACCGCTATGGAGTTAGTAGTTCTACAATTAGACGGTTATTACAAAGTAGCATACCAGAAGATGAATATAAAAACCTAGTTCAACAGAAGCAAAAGCGTCCATCTCGTTCCCAAAAAAATATAGATATAGATGTAGATTATGATAGTAGCGACTTGGGTGAATCAGCAGCTAGGGAAAGTTTAGATCGAGAAGAATCGGACTATAGCCAATATGAACCAGATGGAGTATTAAAAAGACGACGCCGACGTTCTTCTTCATCTAATGATGATGAGACTGAGCAACTGACAGAATTCCCTAAATTATCTTTGGCTGCTCAAGATAATCAGAAATCAAATGATACATTTGAGGGTAATCATGCTCCTACCGAAGAAATAGAAGAGATTTTAGCAGCAGATTTACGAGAGCAACCCCAAAATTTAGATGACTTTGAGAATGATGATTTAGAAGATTTTGATGAGGAGTTTGATGTAGAAGATAAGTTTGATGTAGAAGAAGATGTAGACAGATCCGATCATCTATTTCCCAATTCTAACCACTCTGAAGTTAAAATTCATACCCTCAGTGAGTCCGTCTTGCCAAAAATTTGTTACTTAGTAGTAGATAAATTTACAGAGTTAGTTACTAAACCTTTGATAGCTTTTGGGGAATTAGGACAAATACCTGTGGAAGAGTCTCAGGAGAAAACTTTACCAGTTTTTGATAATCACCGAGTAGCTCATAGATTTTCTGCTCATAATCAAAGGGTTCTGAAAGTTCCTGATGGTAGAATGTTGCAAAAAACTACAGTCTATTTGCAAGCTAAAGGAATTACTCGACTCCTGATTGATGGTCAAGTGTATAAGTTATAATGACAACTTATCAAATATCAGTTATCAGTTATCAGTTATCAGTTCCTCTAGCTAAAGTCAAAGACTTGAGACCTGATTTTTTGGTGAAAGATTAAAATCAGGGGTAATTTATAGTTCCTCCTAAAATCAAAAATCTTCTTGATGGTCTTTCATCTTTCCAAGATTAAAAAGTGGTGGCAAAAGAATCGAACTAATTATAACTCCGATACTTACACTAAAAGACAAGATAATTCCTACAGGAATCTGGATAGACTGGAAACCAATAAACTTTAAAGATATTGGGGTGGCATTCTGAACTGAGAGGATTGCCATCCCAGTTATCCACAATGCTAGAATTATACTACTGATAATTGGTGGGATAAATTTTTGCATAGAGTATTTTATCATACAATATAAACAATTATAATCTTACCATGAATAATCAAAAAAATAAAACCTGTCTCACCTCAAGAATATATATAAATTATCACTCAGCTATCAGTTAGAGTGCTTTTCTGTTTCTCTCATTGTGCCTTGCTTTCTAGAATTGTTATTGCAACTCATCCTTATAAAAAATATTGTATATATAGCTAAGTAAAGAATTGGCTAGGACATAGACTGATGATGAATCTAGAAAGCGGAAATGTTTTTCTAACTATTCCCTATTCCCTATTCCCTATTCCCTGCTATAAAATAAATCAATTAATCTCAAATTTTAAATCTATAAATGCTAGTTCCTTTAACTCGTAAAACATTTGAACAATTAATTCCAATTGTAGCTACAGGCGATCAATATCAATATTATTGGGGTAGGTTATCTGATATTTTGAAACGAGCTTTAATTTCTGCTATCTCAGTTTTGACGATAGTTTTAATTAATGTATTTGTTCATGATGATGGTGACCCTTTATTTTTATTAGTTGGTATTACAGCAGGTCTTTATTGGTTGTGGGGACCTATTTTATTAGCTAGTTTTCGCAATACCGAATTTAGACGCTATCCATATAGTGGTTTATGGCAAGGAAAAGTTATTGATGTATATCTTACAGAAGAAGTAGTTGGTCAAGAAGAAAAAGTTAATAAAAAAGGGGAATTAATAATAGTAGAAAATTTAGAGCAACGAATAAATTTAGAATTGGGGGATAAAACAGGATTTACAGTTGAAATGCAAGCTCCTCTACGTCGTTATCATCAAGGTATTTCTAGAGGTCAGGTAGCTGTAATGTTAGTAATGTCTTATCAACAAGATTTAGAGACAATTGCTAAATATTCAGATGTTTATCTTCCTACTGTAAATTTATGGGTTAGTGATTATCCATATCTCAGAAGAGATGAGTTTATTGAGGTAATTAATCAGGTACGTTCATCTCGCAGGAAAAATCAACAACGCCAACCAAGTAATATAGAATTTTAGTAAGCATTCAGCAGTCAGTTATTAGTTATCAGCTAGCCTCCTGCGGACGAACTAAGTTTTTTCGTATAGGGAATGCTCCGCAAACATGTCGCGCAGCGTTTCATGTCGGCGATAGCCGAAAACAGCTATATTAGCTTTAATATAGAATCCGGTTGAACAGTTGTCATTGCGACGAAACGGAAGCAATCTCTTAAACCTCTGAGATTGCTATCCGTTCCGGAATGCTCCGCAAACCTTCCACTCCCTTCCAGTCGCTGCGGACGCAAGCTATAGTAATTATCCGGATTCTATATAAAGAAGGAAAAAACAATTGAGATATTTCTAACCCACATTCCGCACGACAAAATGTAGTACACAAAGAGTGGGAAACTTGAGTAAGTATTTAGATTTATAGTATGAGGTAGGAGGCGATATAGCTGCCGCACTTGCTCCGCCAACGCAAATCAATAGAATGGTATCAGTTTCCAGAACTCACCAATAGACGAATTCAAAAATAGCCAAAGTCTCTCTATCACCTGACTACTCCGTTTTTAATAATGGCCAAGTGCTTTCATTTGACACTACTATTAAATTGTTAATTATTTTAGTGCTTTACCTGCTTTAGTCTCAAGTTTCTCAATTGAGCAGATAGTATCTTTGACAAGTGGGAGGAAAAAACTTCAATAATTCTAAACGTTCATAAGTGAGATTAGATATGCTCTTAACTCCAGAATTAATCAATAAATGAATCGACTGAAAACAT